>JBGSMI010000419.1:0-10295 GCA_041740215.1 Ferruginibacter sp. | reverse complement strand
TTGTTACATATTTTGGAAAATGTAGCTGTAGCCAACGATATCAATTATACGGTTGCAAGGTTTCCGGTGCAATACGTCATTCGTCCACAAACGGAAGAGTTGCATGATTACCGTGGCTATGCAGGGAAAGTAATCAGTGGCATTTATAAAAAAGGCGATAAAATTTCAGTTCAGCCTTCAGGCTTACAAAGCACCATTAGTGCCATCGAAATTGGTGGTAAAGAAGTAGACGAAGCATTTGCGCCACAAAGTGTAGTACTGCATTTGCAGGATGACATTGACATCAGCAGGGGCGATGTAATTGTGCAACAGGACAATCTGCCATCCGTAGAAAATGAACTGGATGTATTGCTTTGCTGGATGGGAAATAAACCGTTAAAAGAAGGCAATAAATATTTGTTGCAGATCAACAGCCGGGTAGTTAAAGCAGTTGTAAAAGAAATCGAATACAAACTTGATGTAAACTCGCTGCTGAAAGAACCTGCACCTGAACAAGCGCAATTGAACGATATCATCAAAGTGAAAATAAAGACAGCATCTCCGATACCTTTTGATTCTTATAAAAAATTAAGGGTAAATGGCGGCGCAATTTTGATAGACGAAACCAGTAATGTTACCGTAGGAGCTTGTATGATACAATAAGACGGTTAAAGGTTGAAGGTTGAAGGTTCAAGGTTGAAGGTTCAAGGTTGAAGGTTGAAGGTTCAAGGTTGAAGGTTGAAGGTTGAAGGTTGAAGGTTCAAGGTTCAAAGTTGAAAGTCCATCAACCAACAACCATCAACCATCAACCAACAACCATCAACCATCAACCATCAACCATCAACCATCAACCATCAACCAACAACCATCAACCATCAACCAACAACTATCAACCATCAACCAACAACCATCAACCATCAACCATCAACTATCAACCATCAACTATCAACCATCAACCATCAACCATCAACCATCAACCATCAACCATCAACCATCAATTTGAATATCAATTATTTTATAAAAGAGCTGCATTCCCATCACTTGCAATCCACCAATTCATTTCCGGATAAGGAATTGGCGCGGGAGTTTATAGATGGTTTTTTTGAATTTTTATTCATTCCCGAAAAGCATAAGAAACTCTCGGAATTTGAGATGGCCAAGGAATTTGAATCATATAAAAGTCATTTATCAACGTTGGTGTATGATGTGGTAGCAGATGGTAACCGCACGCAGGAGATAACGGATCGTTTCTTTGATGAAGTTGCTAATATTTATGATGCGCTGCAAAAAGATGCACTGGAGGTATTGAAGTTTGATCCGGCAGCAGAATCGCTGGAAGAAGTACTGGTGGCGTACCCCGGGTTTTATGCTACAGCGGTGTACCGTTTTTCTAATCAGTTGTGGAAGCAGGGTGTAAAGATTTTACCAAGGGTTTTTGCAGAATATGCGCATAGTAAAACTGGTATTGATATCCACCCGGGTGCAACAATTGGTGAGTCGTTTTTTATTGATCATGGAACAGGAATCGTAATTGGCGAAACCAGTGTAATTGGAAAACAGGTAAAAATATACCAGGGCGTTACACTCGGTGCATTAAGCGTAAATAAGGAAGAAGCAAAAACGAAAAGGCATCCCACTATTGAAGACAACGTGATCATTTATTCGGGTGCAACGATATTGGGTGGAGATACTGTTATTGGCCATGACAGCGTAATTGGTGGCAATGTGTGGCTTACCAATAGTGTGTTCCCCAACTCAATTGTGTATCATAAAAGTGAAATTACGATCAGGGATAAAAACCCTCTGCCGGAAGTGTTGAATTTTGTGATTTAAACTCCCATCCCCTAAAGGGGTGAACGATATTTTATAGTAAACTCTAACATGACGAAATTGACAGAAATAAGAAATAAAGTTTGGTGACCAACGGTTGGTTTTTATAGCATCATCGTTGCGTCGCACTTTTGTACGGCATATCAATTTTGAACATTGGCCGAAGTATAAAAAAATAAAAATATCAACATTTAAACAACATACATGAAAGCAAATAGCATTTTAGAAACAATCGGTAATACACCACATGTTCGTATCAATAATTTGTATGATGCCAAACATGAAGTTTGGATTAAACTGGAAAAAACGAATCCTGGTGCAAGCATTAAAGATCGCATTGCATTGTCGATGATTGAAGATGCAGAACAAAAAGGACTATTGAATAAAGACAGCATTATCATTGAACCTACCTCTGGTAATACAGGTATAGGCCTGGCATTGGTAGCAGCGGTAAAAGGATACAAAATAATATTGGTAATGCCCGAAAGTATGAGCATTGAACGCAGGCGTTTAATGCAGTTGTATGGCGCAGAGTTTGTTTTAACGCCTCGTGAAAAAGGAATGAAAGGTGCCATTGAAAGGGCAGGAGAGCTGGTAGCAGAAACTCCGGGCGGGTGGATGCCACAGCAATTTGATAATCCCGCCAATACCGAAATACATCGTACAACATCTGCACTGGAAATACTAAATGATTTTCCCGAAGGATTGGATTATTTAATAACAGGTGTTGGTACCGGTGGACATATCACCGGTGTGGCAGAAGTGTTGAAACAACATTTTCCTAACTTGAAAGTATTTGCGGTAGAACCAGAATTATCACCCGTGTTAAGTGGCGGGGCTCCAGGTCCTCATCCATTGCAGGGCATCGGTGCAGGTTTTGTTCCTTCTATTTTAAACAAAGATATTTTGGATGGGGTGATACAGGTAACCAAAGATGAAGCATTCACTTTTGCACAAAGATTTGCAAAAGAAGAAGGTATTCTGGCAGGTATTTCAACCGGCGCATCACTCGCAGCCGTTGCAAAAAAACTGGCAGAACTTCCGGAAGGCGCAAGGGTATTGACCTACAATTATGATACAGGAGAAAGATATTTATCAATCGAAGGATTGTTTTAAGAAGGTTGATGGTTGAAGGTTGATGGTTGAAGGTTGAAGGTTGAAGGTTGATGGTGGTTGAAGGTTTAAGGTTCAAAAACATTGACATTTCGCAATTGCTAATTCACGATTCACCATTCACCTCCCGATAGCTATCGGGACACCATTCACGATTCACGATTCACCATTGACCATCAGGCTTTCTCCCTTTACAAAAAGCACACGAAAATGACAACAGTTACAAAACAAAACGGAAAAGTAATATTGGCAGGAGCAGGCTGCGGTGATCCCGAACTAATTACCGTAAAGGCGGCCCGCTATCTGCAACAGGCAGATGTGGTATTAACAGACCGGCTGGTGAGTAAAGAGATTTTGACAACCTATGTAAGTAAAAATGCTGAACTAATTTATGTGGGTAAACAGTGTCGAAGGGGATTTAGTACGCCTCAAAAAAGCATCAATGAATTGATTGTCCAGTTTGCTTTGGAGGGTAAGCTCGTTGTGCGTTTAAAGGGCGGTGATGTTTCAATTTTCTCTAATATTCTGGATGAATTACAGGCGCTTGTTATTCATAATATCCCTTATGAAATAATACCGGGTGTATCAGCGGCCATGGGCGCCGCAGCCTACACCGGTATTCCATTAACGGCCCGTGGATATTCAACTGCCGTTCGCTTTTTAACTTTGTATAAGTCAGATGTGGTGAGTGAAAATTACTGGAAAGAACTTTCCCAAACAGATGATACACTGGTTTTTTATATGTCGTCAGAAACCCTTGATAATGTAGTGGACAAACTGGTTGACAATAAAATAGGAAAAGATAAGTTATTGGCAGTGGTGGAACAAGCTACGACACCTTTTCAACAAGTACATATTGCCGATATGTACGAATATAATAAGGAGTTGAAAGGAAAGTTATTCGCTTCACCAACGCTTGTAATTATTGGAAAAGTGGTGGCCCTGCACGGCACATTTGGCTGGCTGGAAAATACGAATGAAAAAGGGGAGTACTTTAAACCAGTAGAAGATTTTCAGTTTGAAAAACTAATGCGTGAATCGTTTGTAAAGCAATATTGATAAAGCGCACCAGCGGTATATTAAAAATCAATCTCATTTAAAAAAGCAAGATGTTAGGAGAATCTAAATTTAAAATATTTCTTGATCTGATCAATAATGCTGGAAAAGAAGAACTGATTTGGATGAATGGATATTTAAATGGTGTGGTACAAAATCGGGTGAGGCAAAGTGTCCCTTCAGAAATTGCAGCAGTGCCGGCTGTAAATAAAATTACCATTGTTTATGGAACAGAAACCGGTAATTCAAAAAGACTGGCAACTGATTTTGCGTTCAAAGCCAAACAAAAACAGATCCATGCAAAAGTGATTGGGATGGACCAGTATCGCCTGACCGATTTACCAAAAGAAGAATATCTATTGGCGGTGATCAGTACACATGGTGAAGGGGAACCACCGCTCGCAGCAAAGAAATTTTATGATCACATTCACCAGAATGGATTTAAATTGGATAAATTAAAATACAGTGTATTGGCTTTGGGTGATACGTCGTATCCTTTATATTGTAAAACAGGTGAAGACATTGATGAGCAATTTAATAAGTTAGGTGGGGTTCGTATTGCACCATTGCAGAAATGTGATGTGGAATATGACGATGATGCGAATGGTTGGTTCAATGCAGTATTGGAACAACTAAGTAGTAAGACGGTTGAGCTGGCAAAAGAAACGGCAGTAATTTCAGATGTAAAAGTACCCGCTAAAAAAGTGGGTAAACAGATATATACCGGAACTATTGTTACCAAAATAAATTTAAACGATCGAGGTTCCAACAAAGAAACCTGGCACGTAGAGCTTACTGCAGATGGTTTAGAATACCAATGTGGTGATTCAATTGGTATAGTACCGGAGAATTGTACCGAAGTGGTAGAAGCAGTCATAACTGCTGCCGGGGTGGACGGAGAAAAAAAAGTTAGCTTCAAAAATGAAACATTCAGCATTTACAATTTGCTGAAAATTAAAATAAACATTATTCATTTAACCGAACGTTTGGTAAAACAATATGCTGAGATAACCGGTCACGATATTCCTGCCACAAGGATGAACCTGCTTGACCTGTTAAAAATATATCCAGTAAAGGATGGGACACAATTTGAAGAAATTATTTTAAAGATGAATGCAATTTCTCCAAGGTTGTACACCATTGCCTCATCGCCTGCAGCACATGAAGGGGAGGTGCATATTCTCGCTGTGAAAGATCAATATACCGTGAACGGAGAAACGAAATTTGGTTTATGCTCCGATTATATCAGCCAGTTAAAGTTAAATGGTCAGCAAAAGTTTTTTGTTCAACCCAACAAAAGATTCAAGCTGCCT
The DNA here is from genome assembly GCA_041740215.1 of Ferruginibacter sp. Taxonomy (GTDB): domain Bacteria; phylum Bacteroidota; class Bacteroidia; order Chitinophagales; family Chitinophagaceae; genus Ferruginibacter. The sequence goes on along the minus strand of JBGSMI010000419.1, from coordinate 5,004 downwards.
GCGGAAGATAAGAATATTATCATGGTTGGGCCCGGTACTGGTATTGCTGCATTTCGCTCATTTGTTGCAGAAAGAGACGCTACAGGTGCTACTGGAAAAAACTGGTTGTTCTTTGGTGAGCAACAATTTGCAACCGACTTTCTATACCAGACAGAAATTCAAAACTGGTATGAGACCGGAGTGCTTACAAAGGTGAACCTTGCCTTTTCAAGAGACCAGAAAGAGAAAATATATGTACAACACCGCATGTTGAAACATGCAGCAGAATTGTACCAGTGGTTACTTGAAGGAGCTTATTTTTTTGTATGTGGTAAAAAAGATCCAATGAGCCATGATGTTGAAAAAACTTTGCTACGCATCATCGAACAGCAGGGAAATAAAACCAGCGAGGAAGCAGTTCAATATCTTGAGCAGTTGGAAGATCAGGGAAGGTATGAGAAGGATGTGTATTAAAAAAGCAGCTAGAACCCTATCTCTAACTTTCCTCAAAAGAGAAGCAACATCCAGGCAGTGGAAAAAATAGACAATACCCAACATAGCCCTGAAAGGGCGAAATAACCAAGCATAGGGCAACGAATATGAAAAAATAAGCATAATAAAAAAGCCCTGAAAGGGCGCAATAACTAAGCATAAGGCAACGCATATAAAATAATAAACAATAATCAAAAAGCCCTGAAAGGGCGCAACAACCCAGCATAGGGCAACGCCCTATGAACAAATAAACAATAACCAAAAAGCCCTGAAAGGGCGCAATAACCCAGCATAGGGCAACGCCCTATGAAAAAATAAACATAATCAAAAGCCCTGAAAGGGCGCAACAACCCTATTAAATGAAACCAATTTAAAAAGAATAATAAAGAGACCTTGAACTAACAACATACCCATTAAAGAAGCTGCCAAAAGAAAAAAATGTACAAGAGGGCGACGCAACAATGTCGCCATGAAATACAACCGTTTGGACAAAAATATTTATGGCTAACTATACCGGAATGCAATTTTTGAAAACAGATAGCAAACCGGTGCTAAAAAAACAGAATATGTCAGATTTAAAAAAACTATCAGTTATTGAACGCATCAAAGTTGAGAGTGATTCGCTTCGGGGCAGTATTGAACAGAGCCTGCAAGATGAAATAACCGGTGCCATTCGGGAAGATGACCAGGCGGTGATTAAATTTCATGGTATGTACCAACAGGATGACAGAGATAGGAGAGAAGAGCGTGCTGAAAAAAAACTCGATCGTCTCTATACTTTTATGATTCGTTTACGCCTGCCCGGTGGGTCACTGTCTGCAGAACAATGGATTGCGGCACACAATGTGGCGGGTAAAAATTCGACTGGAGTTATTAAAATAACTACCCGTCAAACCATACAGTTGCATGGACTGGTTAAAGCAAAAGTAAAACCTACGATACAAGCGTTTAACGAAGCGCATCTTGATTCAATTGCTACCTGTGGAGATATCAACCGCAATGTAGCTTGTAGCTCTAATCCCAGCGAATCCGCCTTGCATGATAAGGTATTTGCCTATGCCGATAAAATCAGTATGTTGCTGATGCCTAAAACAAAAGCCTATTACGAAATCTGGCTGGATGAAGAAATATTAATTGATAAAAAAGTAGAAGCGGATCCTTTATACCAGGATCGCTACATGCCCAGGAAATTTAAAATCGGTATCGCCATTCCGCCCAATAATGATGTGGATGTATTGACCAATGATATCGGCCTGATTGCGATCATAGAAGACAATGAATTGAAGGGTTTTAATATTGCAATAGGTGGCGGTTTGTCTACCACCCATGGCAATGCAGAAACCTATCCAAGACTGGGAACAGTGATTGGTTTTGTGGATACGGAAGAAAAGGTTTTAAAAGCCGTATATGAAATATTAACCGTACAACGCGACTTTGGCAACCGAAGCGATCGCAAGCTGGCGAGGTTGAAATATACCCTCGACAGAATGGGCGTAGATGAATACCGGAAGGAAGTGGAAAAGCGGACTGGCTTTGCATTGGAGCCTGCAAGACCTTACAGGTTTACAACCCGGGTAGATCGCTATGGATGGGAGGTGAGTGAAAAGGGCAACTGGAATTATACCTTGTTTATAGAAAATGGTCGTGTGCTGGATGATGAAAAACTGGCATTGAAAACAGCTTTATTGGAAGTAGCAAAAACGGGTAAATCCAATTTCCTTTTTACCAGCAATCAGAACATGATCATCAGTGATGTGGCTGCAAAAGATAAGGATACGATCAATGAAATATTGGAGCGGTTTAAAATAATTGAACATACCAATGCGGCGTCGTCTATACGCAAGAATGCAATGGCCTGTGTAGCATTGCCTACCTGTCCGCTGGCCCTTGCGGAAGCACAACGGTATATGCCTTCATTTATTTCTAAAGTAGAGCCTTTACTGGTGAAACACGAACTACATACCGAAAATATTGTGATGCGCATGACCGGTTGCCCGAATGGGTGCGCAAGGCCGTACGCTGCTGAAATTGGATTGGTTGGTACCGCTTTGGGCAAATACAATTTGCATATTGGTGGAGATAATACAGGTGAGCGTTTGAATAGTTTGTATAAAGAAAGTTTGGAAGAAGGGCAGATATTAACTGAATTGGATGTACTGTTTAGCGCATTCGTGAATGAAAGAATTGGTAAAGAATCATTTGGTGATTATACCTGGAGAAAACAGTTTGTCCTGAACAATATTTAACAAATAGTATTTTTAGTCTACTAAATTAGTAGAGATAATATATCTTCGCAAAAAAATGCAGCTTCTTCAGTCGAAACTGCCATATGATTTATGGATGATATCAAGAGTACAACACCAACGAATGCCGAATTGCCGGAACCACCGGTTGATGGAAACCGACTCTTTCCGGTTTTCCTGAAGCTTGAGAATTTATCATTGCTGATAGTGGGTGGGGGCTATGTAGGCATGGAAAAGTTGAGCGTAGTAATGCAAAATTCGCCCGGTGGAAAAATTAAAATCGTTGCAACACAGATCAGCGATGAGATAAAAGAATTGGTGGCAGGAAGGAATAATATTCAATTGATTGAGCGTGCATACGAGGCGTCTGATGTGGATGATGCTGATATTGTGATAGCAGCGGTAAATGATATAACGGTTAGCGCAGCGGTTAGCAAAGATGCAAAAGCAAAGGGTAAACTGATCAATGCGGCAGATAAACCGGAACTCTGCGACTTTTATCTGGGGTCCATTGTACAAAAGGGAAATCTTAAAATTGCGATTAGTACCAATGGAAAATCTCCTACAATAGCCAAGCGGGTAAAGGAAGTTTTAAATGAAACCCTGCCCAATGAAATTGATGAGCTCCTGCTAAACATGCAAAGCATCCGCAATAAAATGAGTGGCGACTTCGCAGAAAAGGTGAAGCAGTTAAATGAAATTACTAAAACGCTTTCTCAAGATTAACTGGTATGCCTAATCACACTCCTGAAGCAATCATTGAGGAAATTACCCAATCAACAGAAGTAGTTTCCACCTCGCAGGAACTCATTTCCTCTCAAAGAAAAGTATTTGGAAAATATATGGTAGCCAGTGCCATTGTTTTAATTGTCGTTTTATTCTCGTATTTTTTTTTAACGGCTGAGCAACTTACGCTACTACAGACTACTATCAATAAAGACAATCATTTGTTTTATTGGATGTTACTGATTGGTTTTGGGGCGGAAGTAATTGCCGGTTCTATGGGCATGGGCTATGGTGTAATTTGTACTTCACTTTTATTGATATTGAATGTGCCGCCTCCGGTGGTAAGTGCAAGTATTCATTCTGCTGAATCCTTTACGAGTGCAGCAGGTACTATCAGCCACTGGCAATTGGGCAACGTAAATAAAAAGCTTGTAAAAGCGCTGGCTATACCTGCCGTGATAGGTGCTGTGATCGGCGCTTTGGCGCTTTCTTATGTAGGCGAGCGATATGCAAAAATTACAAAACCATTTATTGCCATTTATACCATTTATCTTGGTATTAAAATTTTACAAAATGCCTTTAAAAAGAAAGAGGTTAACCAGCAAAAGAAAAAAAGTAATATCACAGTTTTGGGTTTGGCTGGTGGTTTCATCGATTCATTTGGTGGTGGAGGTTGGGGCCCATTGGTAACGGGAACATTCATTAAAAACGGACACACACCCAGGTTTGTGATTGGCAGCTCTACTTTTGCAAAATGTATTCTTACAGTGGCCAGTGCTATCACTTTTATTTTTACCATTGGTATACAACACTGGAATATTGTGGCCGGTTTACTAATCGGCGGTATTGTGACTGCACCGTTTTCTGCGATGCTTACTTCTAAACTCCCTGCTAAAAAAATGTTTGTTGCAGTTGGTGTACTGGTTATTTTTTGCGGTTTGTTTACTATTTACAGAGCGATTTTTCTGTAGTCTTTTGTAGCCTTCTTTTTCGAAGTATTTTATTTCGTGTTGAATGTATCACTCCTACATTTATATTTATTATTATTCTTTCCTTCATTAACAGATTTTTTAAAATTACTAATTGCTTTGGAGTATACTATAAGCGGCGCTGATGTTTCCCTGAAAAGAACGGAGCAATAAAAGAGCCGGGCATTAGCAGGTTCAGGCTCCCCTCTGCCCTTGGAGTATACTATAAGCGGCACTGATGTTTCGCAGAAAAGAACGGAGAAATAAAAGAGCCGGGCATTAGCAGGGTTAGGCTCCCATCTGCCCTTGGAGTATACTATAAGCGGCGCTGATGTTTCGCTGAAAAGAACAAAGAAATAAAAGAGCCGGGCATTAGCAGGGTCAGGCTCCCCCATGCTCTCGGAAAGGGGTTGGGGTGAGGTCTTTTTACAGTTCTATAATAGCGGGTTGCTGGGTGGTAACTTATATTGTTAGGTAGTATCCTGCTTTTTCAGGGTTAAAAAAATATTTTAAAATAAAGTCTATAGATTTAATAGACTAATACTTTTTCTCCTATATTTGCATTGATTATTTTGTAACCAAATCAAATTTTGTGA
>JBGSMI010000417.1:0-13598 GCA_041740215.1 Ferruginibacter sp. | reverse complement strand
GAGCAGTATTCAACACGTGCTGAAGCAGCTTGTCGGGAACTTGCCATTAAAAAAAAGAAGAGTAGAAAATACATCGAGTATTTAATTGGCAAAACATAAGGCGGAACTGGTAGCCACGTCCCGATTTTAATATCGGGATTCGCTGTAAGGCGAGTGTGGGTTCAATGCTTATCCCGACCGAGTTACATAGTCTTCTAGCAAAAAAAAGGTTGTTTGTTTGCTAATGTTGATTGTACATTTAGCAGTTGTATTTTTTATTTCTCTATTTACTAATCTAACAGGTCTTAGCATCCAGTTAAATGAAATTTTATAATTCATTACCCTAAAACCTTCTTATTTATAACTACGTGTAATAAAAATTAGTACATTGATGTCAGTTGATCTTTATTGTATAAAATTTAATTAAAAATGAAAATAGGCTTTTTTTTTAAAAAATTTATAATTCCAAAGCGGCTACAAACGGCTAAATATAACATCCAAATTACCGCCCAGTTGGTTAGGCATATATTAAAGGATTATGCATGGCTAAAATCCATGCGCATCAGGCGATGTGTTGACAGAAATGGTCAACCCATTCCCGGGTTTAGTTATCCCGCCATTGATTTTCTTTCGCAGTTAAATTTGAAAGAGAAAACAGTTTTTGAATATGGATGTGGCTATTCTACCTTATATTGGGGTGGTCGTACCTGTAGCGTAATTTCCGTAGAAAGTAATTTAAAATGGATTGAAAAAATAACCGCTGAAATCCCTGACAACTGCAAGCTGGTTGCAACTTCACATGATATTGAAGATTATTCCGGCAAAATATCTGCTTATGGAGAACAGTTTGATATTATTGTAGTAGATGGCTTACCACATACCCGTACCTCCTGCTGTGAAAAGGCAATTGATAAAGTAAAGCCAGGGGGTATTATAATCCTCGACAATTCTGACCGGTGCTTAAAATCTGCAGAAATTTTACGTAATGCTGGTTTTATACAGGCCGACTTTACTGGATTTGCTCCACTCGGACCACATGCGCAAACCACCACTATATTTTTTACAAGGGATTACAATTTTCAACCTTTGTTTGGGCACCAGCCTCACCGAAGTGTTGCACAACCCAATTTGCCTTACCCGAAAGGATAGTTCAATAAGCTCCTGCTGTTGGTGGCAGACCATTTCTGAAAACGATAAAATGTTTATGTGCGCCCCATTAATACAAAAGTAGGGTAGGACGTTTTATGTTTTGATGTGTTGAAATAGCCCAATAATTTCACCTCTTTATTGTAATAATTAATTTTAAAATAATTGCTCGCCATTCGTTCATGTCAATTTTCCGATGCATTCAGGTATATTTGAAATCATTTGAAACTGAATAATTAAATGACATAACTTGGAAATCTGCCACAAGATATCCATTGATCAAAAAAAATTATGGATATCAATAAACTTTACGCTGATACAAGAACCGGCAAAATGTTGGAGTCTGTCAATATCGACGTTCGGACTGAATTTCAAAGAGACTTTGATCGGATTATTTTTTCGTCATCTTTCAGGCGGCTGCAAAATAAAACCCAGGTGTTTCCTTTGCCCGGCAGTGTGTTTGTACACAACAGACTTACCCACTCGTTGGAGGTGGCTTCTGTAGGTCGTTCTTTAGGAACCCTCATTGGCGATTTTGTTGCAAGAACATACAAGGATTCGCTTTCCGAACAGAGCGTTGATTTTTTCAACTACGGTTTGTCGAATGTAATCTCTTCTGCTTGTCTGTGTCACGATATTGGGAATCCGGCTTTTGGTCATTCCGGTGAAGATGCGATTTCTAATTTTTTTATAAAAAACGAGACAAGTTTAAAATCTAATTTTTCTGAAAAGGAATGGATGGATTTTATAAATTTTGAAGGCAATGCCAATGCAATCCGTGTGTTGACGCATCAACAGAATGGAAAAACGGAAGGCGGAATGATGCTTACCTATTCCACGTTATCGGCGATTGCAAAATATCCATGTGAATCCGAAGGGACCAATAAGGGCTTTACGCATCGAAAGAAATTTGGCTTTTTTCAATCTGAATTAAGAACGTTTATGGATGTTGCAAATGCAACGGCTATGATTAGGGAAGAAACTACGCCACTGATTTATTTAAGACATCCGTTTGTATGGCTGGTAGAGGCTGCAGACGATATCTGTTACAATATCATCGATTTGGAAGATGGGCATCGCCTTGGTATTATCGGGCATGCGGAATGCAGGGATTTGCTAACTTCCTTAATTAATTCGATCGGCATAGATGATATTGCCAAAGTAAAACGTAGGTTGGATAATTTTAAAGATAAGAACGATCAGATATCTTACCTGCGGGCCAAGTCGATTTATTCATTGATCATGCGAGCAAAAGCCATTTACGAAACCAATTTCGAAGCGGTATTAAATGGCACATTTACCACACCTTTATTTGATCAGATAAAAAAGGATTGCCCCGCATTGCACGAGATTACAGCCTTTTCGATAGAGAATATTTACAATCACCGGTCGGTGGTTGAAATTGAAAATGCAGGATATAATGTGATGTATGAATTGCTGTCGCATTTTGTTCCTCCGATAATCAAAAGTAAAAGTAGCCGGAGTAAATCTGAATCGAAAGCCATCAAGTTGATACCATCTCAATTCCTGTACGACAATGCGAATAGTTACAACAGTGTTTTGGGCGTGTTGGATTATGTATCTGGAATGACGGATAACTACGCCACAGATTTATATAGAAAAATTAAAGGGATCGATATTGGGATGACGATTTAAAGCCAAATCTACCATACAGTCTTTAACCTTTAATTCGTTCTTTTACTACGTGGATCATTGTTCATAAATAATAGTTTGGATCCACCTCAATAAAGTGTCTGCATCCAGACTATATTTTACTCAAAAAAAGAAACTATAGCAAATCAAATACATTTTTAAATAGATTGTATCAATTTAAATGGCTACAACAACTAGCAAAATCGAATGAATGCTCCACTAAATGCTTTTGTTTGGAACTCCTTTTATTGACATATTAATGGTCTGTATCGGTACTCTCTCTATAGGAATTGTGGATCAACAAAATAAGGTAACCAAAAACAACTGAGCCCACAATCAGTCCATTGTTGATAATGCCTTCTACAGAAAATGACAGCTTAATTAAAATAGTAGAAATGACGAAACCCGAGTTGCGGATGATTTTATGAAAACTATCTGAATAAAAAAATGAAAGCAGAAGCAATATCACATCAATGATAATTAAGAGGATGAAGAAGTCTTCAAAAAAAATATTATTTATTTTTTTAAATGAAGTAACATCTGGTAAATTACCTTGTCGCAACGACAAAAGCCAACTAATAAACGAGTAGAAAGCAAGTAGGATTACTACCGGAATCAAAACATTTGCAATATTCTTTTTTAATTTTATAAATTTATTTATTCTCACATTGGCTTTTTCTGCCAGCGTTTTATTGGTATTCTTTCTCGCTTGCTCTGCTAATTTTTTATAGAACTGCTGTATTAAGAAAAATAAAATTAGGGCAGTTGCCAGGTCGTAAGTGAACTGTAGGTCAGTTTCTAATTTGAACCAATCGGAAGACATTTCCATATTGCCGATGTCTTTGAAGATCCTCCTGATTACAATAAGCGTGATAATTTCATATTGTTTACCAATGTAACTTGAGATTGACCTTGGCAGGTAAAAAACCAACAGAAATACCTCGTAAACCAGAATAAAAGAGAATGGTGTATAAATAGCTGAGATGGGATTTTTCACCAGCTTCGAATCAACATGAATTATGTGCTGACTAACCAGAAAAATAATCAACAAATGAAGTATAAAACTAATGATTGCAATAATTATAATGATGCGTTCAGTTTGTTCCCTGAACTTTTCGGATAAAAAATTTTCGAATATTTTCTTCATGCAATGAAACCCACAACAGTTTAGAATTGAAATTGTTAAAATTAATTTCAGCTCTGTTTAGTGAAACATAACATGGGTTAGATGATTCGTTAAACCCGCTAAAGTTTCATGATGCTTATTTTCACATCATGGCTGCTAAAAGTGATTATTGATACAAATGCTATTGTTGCATAATTTTTCTTTCCGCCTTCCAGATGGTGTCTAGCAATAAACTGTCTAATTCAGCAATCTTTGTTTATGTTTGGTTGTACTGAATGGCCCCATTTATAAAGATTTGCAAAGCAGATTTTTATTGCAGATACACCGAAAAAAAACAAAGTATTCAAATCTGCATAAACGATAGCATCCAGTCATAAAAAAAGTGCCATTACCGGTCATATTCTTACAGCTTGTATAGTTTATATCTGCCGGAGCCAGAGCTTGTTTTACATGCAGTTGGCAAAATGATTCTTTATAGTTGCGGGGGCCTCATCAAAAAATGTATCTCCGCCATTAAAATGTATTTAATCTATAGAATAAAGCAATTATTGCGGAAAATGACACCACAATACAGGGATAAGATTAGCCTTCAAAAATAGATGAGCGTAGCAATATCTTGTCTGCATTTATGCCACGTGGAGACCGGCAAAACTAATTGTATTTTAAAAAGACAGCGTACATAAAGCACTGCAGAAATTCAGTTTATAAAAAAATATTCAGGCGATTATTATCTGGGTGGTAGCCGTTAAAGTATATGGCAAAGGTGAAGAAACATCGTAGGTATTTAATACCATGGAAAGCGGGAGATGAAATGGCCTTGGCAGCGAAGGACAAGTCTTTAATTTAAATATTAGCAGATTAGAGCCTGCAGTTTGTTGGCACATAATCTCATGGCCGAATGTATGTTCATACTGCCAAATGGTAATTTAAGGGTTTTAAATAATTTAATTTATTGAAGCGCTAAATGGGCGTATTTTACATTATCGCAGCTCGCTACAGGGTTGCCAACCTTTTTTAAGTGGTTTTTAGAAGGAAAGAATCTGAACAAGGTTGGCAACCATTCCGACAATTTTTAAATGCACCCCGCTAAATGGATGGGCAAATTGCAAGCAAACTTTATCGCACAATTTCAATTGAAATTGTTGCGTTGCTGGAGAAATTTTTTAGTTGCGATGCGATTTTACTATCTAAGAATTGGTGCATGCAAGAAGATATGGAAAGATTATTTCCCGTTTAGCTTTTTTTCTGTTTCTTTCTTGGTTTCACGGGCATCTCTTAAAGCAAAATAGAAACCAAGGGAGAATAGTATGGTAATAAAGCCTGCGAAGTAAGGTATAATACTAATCATTTTGTTTTTGATTTATAAGTTTTAGATAGATTCCGAAACCCAGAATAGATGGTACCCAAAGACCTATAAACAAAGCACCTTGATGCTCGCCTGTGAACCAAAGCACTTCACTGAAAATAAGTGAAGCCAATGCGGAAAACATCATCAGGGCGTCGGTAGGAGTTATTCTTTTTAGCATTGAAATATAAATTATAGTTGAAAGATTACTTGACTAGTCGACTTTAACAACATAAACAGCAGATTGTTTGTGAATGGACTGTTTGTCTGTAATTAGTGTTATTGCTTTACCGATGGTTGCTGGTCGTTTTTTACCACTAACTATCTATCAGATAGCTCCTGGCTTTGCTGGTAATGGCAAGGCAGGCGCTTTAAAGCGGAGTCGTTTAAATCAATTGTTTTAAGAGCAACTGGTTAGGAACAACGCAATCGTTGCCCTCATTACTATTGCAAAGTTGATACAGCGCTTCAGGTAGAAAGGGGCAGTATCTAGGTTCCAAAATTTCCGATTCTTTTTTACTGCTGTATTGTTAGATAGTCGGACAGAAAAATATTCCTTTCACCCATCATTTATTTACCTGGGGTAATTAGTATTTTTTATTGTAAGCATACTCAAATCTTAAAACACGGTATGATAGTATTCCACCATTAAGTTCTTTGAAAGTATCATCAAATATAGAATTCATTGAGATATGGCGTTTAAGTAATCCGGGGCAAAAAATAATCTTGCTGAAAATACAATGCTATCGTTAATTGGCAGACGATTTCACAGAAAGGTGCTTTACTGATGTAGCATCTTTTGGAAACACCAGTTACTGTATAAACGGTAAAAAATATGACAGCAAATGTGCTGTTCTACCACGCCACTTGCCGTCATTAATGGAGGTTTTGGTAATTTTTTACCAACAAAAGCCGGAACTCATAAAGCATAAATATGCGTTAATCTTGCTAACACTCAACTACAAAAAGATAGGATTGTTCATCCTGAATAGCAACCGGCATTGTCATCAAGGCAGCAGACTAAAAAAATGATGCTTTAGGTGTTGTGGTTTAAAGTGTTCGTAATCCATATTTTTAAAATATTCATCCTAATTGATCAAACTGTAAAGGATATATACCAATCCTTTACAGTTTGATTTATTTCTGCAATAAAATTACCGGAAAGGGTTCTTTAAATTTGCTCAATGTTGCAATAAGTAAAAATGCATTCGTCCGATGTAACCGGTGAACAAGTAAAAATACCAAGGGTATCATTCTGAAAATAAAGTTACAGACGAAATGTCTAATTGTTTTTATTCTTTCGGGGCAAACACATTCAGGGTAAGTGTAAGGTTATCCGACAACACCATACTATTTCCACCCACTTTAAAATCTCTCCGGTTTATTACTACTTTTCCATTAAAAACATAGCCTCCATTTTGTGCCGTGCCGCTAAAAGGTATGGAGATGGATTTACTGGTTCCTTTCACTGTAAATTTTCCTTTTACAATATACAATCCGGCGGTGTTAGTTTTTTCTACTTTATCAGATGAAAAGGAAATCTTCGGATACTTAGTGGCATCAAAATATTCTTCTTTCTTAAGATGGCTATCCCTTGAACCATTATCAGTATTGATGGTGGCAGCATCCACAGTCACTTTAAAAATGGTCGCTTCCGGATTGTTCGGGTCAAATTTTATAGTGCCTTGTAAATTCTTGAATGAACCTGTTACATTAAATCCAAAATTTTTTATAGCGAATGTTACCGAAGACCCTTTATCAGAAGGAATATAGCTTTGGGCTATCAACAGGGAGGGCCAAATGAATAATAGGAAACAGATAAAAATAGCTAACCTTTTCATGGCAATGTTTTTTAAAATATAAAAGTTTATTTCCTGAAAGGCGAATATGTTACACCTAGCATAATCATAGATGATTTAAAACGAAAACGGTCATTTGATTCATTCAGGTTTGGTAATTGCTGGATTTTTGTATCGGTTGTATATTCGCTGAATAAAAATTGATAGCCCAGTTTTACTGCCACCTTTGGACTTACCCAAAAACTTGCGTACCATTCAGAATTCAATGAACCTATGTCGCTGTCACTTATCAACAGTAAATTAAAGGACGTAGGCTTTGCAGTTACGGTATTGTTTTTGTAAACGGCATTTTGGCCTGGGCCAAAAGTAAAACCAATTGCATCAATATTTACACCCAACTCAAGCCTGTTTTTGAAATAGGGTAGCCGGTAAGACAAATAGATTCCTGCGTTTAAAAAATAGGTTTGTGATTTTGCAAACCTTACTGTATCAATATTGGCAGCAATATTTTCGGAAAATAACGCTGCTATACTTGATTTACCGCTGGTATATTTTGCAGGCGCTGTACTATAATCAAGGTCGGACCCAATGAAATTTGTAAACCGCAAACCATAGCCAATATTGAATCGCTGTTTTTTGCCAACAGCTTGATTGTGTGTCCATGAAAGTGCAGTGGCAAAACTGCCTGACCCTGCGTTTACGGACAATCCGAAAGAGTTTTTTTCTTTGTATGTCAGTTGTTGTGCAAAACAAATATTGCACGTAAGCAATAGACAACTTAAAAATATTCTATTTTTCATTTGCATAAAAAACCGTTTTTTCTTTTTAATAAAATAAATAATGAAATATATACCCGGTAAAATTTCCTTTGCCGCCTTTATTCAAGTGTTAATTAAGCGGGGCTGATCCAAAGTTAACTTCTGCTGTTTCGCAATAAAAAACAACAAAAGAAAAACCTGTAAATAAACCTGCGTTGCTGAGTTGAAAATATTTTTCACCCGCTTTGCCCACAAAACCCAAAGCAAGTACATTGGAAGCAGTAGTGCCGCCATTGCGCTGGTTTTTTATTTCGCCATTTGTTTTGGCAAAATAAACTGCCACTGTTCCTGTACTAAAACCAGACATAAAACTGGCATCTAATTTTAAAAACTGCGTGCCTTTCGAATCCTGAATTACAGAAAGGGATCCACTGGTAGGTGGTGTTCCCGGTGCATTTTGCTGGCTAATGGTACCTGTTCTCAGGGTTGTGATAGCACCAATTGGTAAATCAGAAAACTCGGTTACTGTTTCAGTTTTTTTACATGAATGTGCGATAGTTGCTACAGCAAAAAGTAAAAAAATAGTCTTTTTCATTGTCTGTTTTTTTTAAATTTATAAATGATTGATTGAAAATATATCGATAACCTTTTGGAAATTAAAGGCGTTGTAAGCGATAACCAATACCTGTTGCCGCAGATAGAAATCCAATCGGTTGAGTATTTGCTACTGGAACAAAGTCAGCATTTACCTGTACAAAAAAAATAGTCCTGCCTTTTTTGTCAATCGCATAATGCAATCCCATGTACGGAGAAATAACCCCATAATTTTTATCCCGTTTTTGGGTAGCTTTATTACCATTGCCCAAATCAATCGTTGTTTGATCGTTATACCGGGTGTACCCCACTCCTCCACCGAGGTAAGGCTGTAATCTTTTTGTAGTAAAATAATAAGTGCCATGCAAATTGTAAGTGTTGAAGCGAACATTTATCAGCTTATTGGGATTGAACGACAAGTAGGAAATATTAATCCCAACCGAAAATTGTTGAACAATAAAATTTTCGGCTGAAAGGATGAAACCTTTGCCCAGCGTTTGTGAAGTTAGTGTTTCATTCCAGCGGTTACCGAAGCTGCCACCGGCTTTTAAAAGCACCTGCGAAAACGTTACTATGGGCAAAATAATAAAAACTGTAACAATTATTTTTTTCATGATATGATTCATTAGGAATATAAAGCATGTAAATACAGGTAGAACTTTATTATCGATAAAATGGCGGTCCGAATTGTGAATACAAAATGTCTGCCCGGCTGCGTAAGGCAGACTCGTTGATATACCGACCCATTACCCGTCACCAGTCGAAATTGACCATCCACCATTCACAGCCAACGGTCGTTTTAAAGCCAGGTTTCTCAATTCGCATATATTTCCGGGTTCAGTTTTAAGTGAAGAAAAATACCCTATTTACTACTTTGCAAACGAACGGCACGTGTAAACCCAACGTGCAGGCCTGCCGTCATTACAGGAAGGGAGCCCATCCCAATTCCCTTCAATGGTATTTGCAAATAAGGTTCTATCCTAATATTACCGAAAGAGCCCATTTTACTTTCGTACCCTAAACTTACATCCAGCGCAGCAGCGAAGTAGCGGGAATTATCGCTATAGTTGCCGGTAATATGTTGCTCGGTTCCATTTGTTACTGACCGGTATTTGTTATTTTCATTTGTCATGATGTAACTAGAAACGCCAGCGGTTGAATAAAAATGAGAATTGCCTTTGCTACGAAGATTATATTTTATTTTAACAGGAATTTCAAACACAGCACAGCTACCTTCCATGCTCAGCAACTTCATACTTGCAGGCATTGAAGCACTCAATTTTGACATATCAAAATATTTTCCACTGGTGAAATAATTTTTCCGGTCATACATAAATCCGGTTTCAAGGGATAATGATTGATTGATTTGATAACCAGCTATCATCCCAAAATCATATCCTGGTTTCATAAGCCCCTGCGTTTTTATTTGGTTGAAGGAAGCTCCCAGTAAAAAACCAAGGTAAATTTCTTGTTGTTTTTTTCCTTTTTTGTTCTTATTTACAGACACTTCTTTTGATGTATTGACAACATCTTTCTTACCAGGCTGCTGTATAGAAAAAACTGACGGATTTATTACAAAATCCCTGGCGATATATTTTTGTGCATCATGGAGTTCGATTGTAAGGTTTTCGTTGCTGATTTTTTCGGGAATCATTTTCTCATTGGTAGGCGGCAAGTCGTTATCCAGCATTTTTTCTATTGCTTTAATACCGCTTACGCCGCCAGAAATAATGGCAGAATATCGTCTTTTTTTAGAAAGCCTTATGCGTTTATCTGAATCTTGTTGAGCTGGTTTTACAACACTATGCTTAATATTCAGCAATTGTTTTTTACCGGCAATTTTTTCATCAGGCACTACAGTGGCTGAAATGATTTTATTTTTATCTTTTATTTTTATTTCTTCACCTAGCCTTTCACTTTCAGCTAGGGTAGCTAAAGGCAATTCTTTATTGTTTAAGCTATGGTTTACAATATATCCTGCTATTAATAAAAATAAAATAAGTGAGTATAACAAAATGCTATATTTTCCTGGTCTTTTTCCTTTTTTAACAGTTACCGCAGCGGTGGTATTGTCCTCCAGTAATGGCGCAATCAACTCCCAGTTATCCTGCGATTTTTTGAGGGGGTACTCCACGGCTGCCCTCCTAAATAGTTCGTCCATATTATTTTCTACATCCGACATAACTTTTCCTCCTCCATTTTTTTAATTCTGTTTTGCAATAAAGTCCTTGCCCTTGAAAGACTTGATTTTGAGGTGCCAACAGGTATTTTTATAATATCAGCTATCTCACTGTGAGTATAACCATCAATTACATATAAGTTGAAAACTACCCTGCAGGTAGGTGGAAGTTCTTTAATGAGAATGATTAAATCTTTATACAGCAATTGTTGGTCTGCATCCTGGCTGTTGTCCTTTACTTCCCAAACATGTTCTGGTATCCCTCCTATTTCTGGAAGCATACTTCCTTTCCGTAGTTCATCTATGGCTGTGTTGACCAAAATTCTTTTGAACCATCCCATGAATTTTTTTTCGTGATCTGTTTCATCACCTGGATCAAATTTGTCGAAGCTCCGAAACAGTTTTACAAAACCGTCATTGACTACATCTACTGCTCTGTCGTATCGGTAAATGTAACGGAATACTATTTTTAAGGCGTAGCCACGATACTGGTTATAAATTATCCGCTGATATTTATCATTGTGTTGTTTACACCCTTTTATAATATTTGTTATATTTTCCAAATCGAACCCAACAATTTAAAAGTATTATTCAATTTTTATTTTAACGTTATACTGCCAAATAACACTCCGTAATGCCGGCTAAAATAAGCGCTTTTACATAGTAAAATTTACGGTATTTACCACCTGTTGAACCTCATCACCGTTGGTAGATTTTAGCTTACCGATGTCAAAAAAATCAACTGGTTTTATTTTTTTGAAAGATAAACTTGGTAGTCTGGTCCAGCTTTTAGATTCATTTTTTTTAAAGGTAAATAATTTACGCTGTTTTTTAAAATGATAGTGTTTTACCGGTTGCCCTTTACCAGATGCACTTAAAAATGAGCCGGGATATTTTACTGCCCCGTTGCCTGTATTGATATTCTCCCTTGCTGCCACTTCGGCTGGTGTGCTTTCTTGGCAACACGCCATCAGCCAGCAGGATATAAAAACCAACAGTACATCTTTTTTGCTTTATTCATAATTTTCATTTTTTCCTTTCCATAAATGTTGTAAAGTGCAATTATTTAATTGTTGCAACTTTCTTCGACATAATCATTTTCCAAAGTCAAGTGTCGGGTGTTGTTTGAATCAATTTTATCGTCCAATTAAACCTGCTATAATAAGTAAATACGGGATTGTTTGAAAAGGGTTGCATAGGCTTAAAATAAAAAGACGATTTCATGCTGAAAATAGCGGCTTGTTAATGTTGCGGGTAGGTTTAAATGAAAGCATACCATAATATTTCATATATTTTTTTATCTGGAAATAGCCGACTGATTGTGATTGTCTTTTCTAGTCGGAAATGGTCTGGTATTTCTTACGAACCAACGTTTTCTAATATGCGCTATGCTTTAAAAAATGGCTACGCAGAACTCCGAGGTATAATTAAGCGAAGATTTATTGAGGTAAATTATGTGATACATAAAGCGTATTCTCTTTTATCAGCACCCAATCTTCAACATAGGTGTTTCGGAGGAAATTAAATTACTACTGGGCAACTGCGCCGAGAGAACCTTTCCGGAAAAGGAAATTGAATCGGAGCAATCACAACGCATAAAAAATCCGCCATCGGTATGTGGCGGATATTTTTCGTAATTTTTTTTATTGAGTTACCGTTTCTCTTGTGAACTGGTGTTGCTTAACAAAATAATATTTTTTGCCGGCATAAGTCGCATCAGTGTACGAAACGCCCATAATCGAAAGGCCAATTGCACCACCGCCACTCACGGCCACGGATTTAATTTCCGAACTGGTAAATGTAACCGAATTGCTGCTGTTGGCCACAAATTTTGTTGTATCGCCATTGTCACCCCGAAGGGAATATATCACGCCCAGCTTACCACTCGTAGCAGCATGATTGATCGTTAAACTGTTATTGATATTTACAAATGCTGGTAAAGTAAAAGTTGGTGCAGCAGGCAGCGGCGCATTATCGGTATGCGTAAACGCACCAACACCTGCGGTTGCGTTGCCTGACACATTCCATGAAGCGGTTGCGTTTACTCCTTTAAAAAGTGTATCACCAAATGATAAAAATCCAATCGCATTGTAGTAATTAAAAATATTGGTGACTTCATTGTCATTAACTTTTACCACACCTCCATCAACAATTGCTGGAAATTTACCAAACCAGCCGAATGCAAACTGGCTGGTCTCATAACCGGGGCCATTATAGGTTTCATAATTTCTTGTCTCAATGGCATACAATGCGCCATCGGCGTCGTTGATATTTAACGAGCCATCAGCATTTACTGTAATGGTTGTTGGGGGTTGTACATCATCTTTTTTGCAGCTTGAAAAAAAGAGAAACGCCAGCATTGCCAGGCAAAGGATTTTGTTAGTTTTCATTGTTTTATTGTTTAGGTTTTTTTAGCGGATTTGAAAACCGGATATTGCATGAATCCAAAAAATAAGAGAAGCAAACCATTGTTGATATCAGCAATGGTATGAAAGCAAGCTTCTAACATTTAGCGTACCCGATCTGTAGAAAGGCACTGGCTGGGGAAACTTTTAATATTCCGAAATATTTTCTGATGGTGAAGGTAGGTAACCTGGCATTGTAAAAAAAAAGAACTGCATTTTTGTGGAGAAAAGAATATTTATCAGCATAACCTCAATACGTAACTGCCCGGTTATTGGAAATTGATGATGTGGAATATTTCAATTGCGGAAGACGATAAGGGCTTGCTGCAACAATTGTTTCCATTGATCGGCTTGCCCTGAACTGCTGCTGCCTGATAAGGGAAAAAATAAATAAGTAATCGTTAAGCAATAAATGATCAGGAGGAATTCGTTTGTTCAAACCAAAGAGAATATTAAGCTTCGTTCCTGATGGGTTTTTTCTTGACCAATACTATGTATTTTTAAAAATGTTTGCCTGAAACCCAAGCAGTGCAGCAGTAATTAAAATAGCAGACTCTCGCCCAACATTAACTATGGATTCCGTCGTATCATTGGCGTTAATTACCGCTGATGAT
>JBGSMI010000403.1:0-3362 GCA_041740215.1 Ferruginibacter sp. | reverse complement strand
ATGTCAAATAAATAATGTCTGTTAATGTTTATATCTTTGATGGTAAAAAGCCATGATAAGATTTAAAGTTACTCTTACGATAAATGAAAGGGAATTGTTAAAGAATATTTTGAATAAAGGAAAGCATAGTTCCCTTCAATTTAAAAATGCCTGCATTTTGCTTAACATTGACGAAGGTTCGTATGGTGAGAAAGTTACGAATGCTCAAATAGCACAGGTACTTCAAGTCAATACCAAAACAATTGAACGTTTAAAGCAACGTTTTGTAGAAGATGGTTTTGATGCTTGTATCGATCGGAAAGCATATCCTGACGTAAAGGTCTCAAAAGCCGATGGAGAATTCGAAGCCCACTTAATTGCTATCAGTTGCAGCAAGGCTCCCGAAGGATTCACCCGCTGGTCATTACGTATGTTGGCGGAAAAAATGGTTGAATTGGAATATACCGAGAGTATATCGCATGAAACCATACGGACGGTTTTAAAAAAAACGAAATTAAGCCGTGGCGGGTAAGGGGCTGGATAATACCCCCGCTTCAAAACAGCGATTTTGTCGCCTGCATGGAATTGGTACTGGATGTGTACAAGACCCCTTATAATGTAGATATACCAATAGTTTGCATGGATGAATCTCCCAAACAATTGATAAAAGAAACCCGCGTTACGATAGCGCGAAAACCAGGTAGCGATGCCAGGGAGGATTATGAATATGAACGGTGTGGCGTGGCCAACATCTTTATGGCAAATGAGCCCTTGTCGGGTAAGCGGTATGTGAAAGTGACAGATAGGAAAACGAAAGTAGATTGGGCACATTTTGTAAGAGAAATAGCAGATGTGCACTATCCTCAGAACCCATGACCTCGGGATTTTTTAGCAATCACAAAAAAACGCTACAGTTCTTTGGTATCAAGACAATTAGAATAATTATATTGTGGTAAGTAAAATTTCCTTACGGATTTTAAAGTGATACCAAAATGGAAGAAAACGATCAAATACCCCCCTCGGACAAACCAGTTAAAAAAATATCTTTACAATTACTATTGCCCTTGTTTCCTGTAGAAGCCACACTCATCAATAACCTTGTGGCCGTGCAGATGAGAGAGAGCGCTGTTTATTACTTCAACGGATCAATGCCCATCTTTATGCATAACAAATGTGATATTGACGGCTTCCGGTATATTACCAGCCAGCTTATTGTAAATGGTTGCTGTAGGCAAAAGGAGATAGTAAATTGTTTTGCGGTAAGTGATATTAGCGTAAAACGATGGGTAAAGCGCTACCGGGAGAGTAAAGAATTAAGTGCCTTTGTAAGTAAAAAAAAAGCCCAAAAATTCAAAGCTTACGGATGAATTAGTAACCCAGGTGCAAGTAAGATATAGCCAGGGCGATCCGCTGCGGGAGATAGCGGATGAGTTAGGTATAAAATATGATACGCTCCAAAAAGCCGTCAAACAAAACCGCATCAAATTAATAGCGCCTGCACCGGAAACAATAAAGCTCCACGCCCAAACCAAATCCGACCGTACGGTTACAGATGATAATACCGGCATGGGAAAAGCCTGTTCCAATAGTATTGAAAGAATACTGGCATCCACTGCCGGGGGCCGGCCGGCCACCACAAAATTTAATGAGCAAACAGATCTTAGTTGTGCGGGTGTACTGCTGAGTTTACCAGCCTTGCTAAGTAATGGGTTACTTACCCATAGCCAGGACTTTAAGCTGGATCAGGTGTATTACTCCGAAGAAATGATTTTTTTATGTTTAGCATTTTTAAGTTTGTTAAGGGTAAAAAATATCAACCAGGCAAACACCATTGCGTGCGGCGAATTAGGCAGGGCAATGGGACTGGACAGGATACCGGAAGTAAAAACAATACGCAATCGCATAGCCCGTTTTACAGCCAAAGGCAATGTACAGCAATGGAGTGAAAAGCTGAGCCAGAGCTGGATGTCGGCCAATGCCGACCTGGCGGGCGTATTATACATAGACGGCCATGTAAATATATACTACGGCCATGCCACCACTATGCCTAAACGTTTTGTAAGCCGTCTTCGTTTATGTATGAGCGGAAGCACCGATTATTGGGTAAATGATAAAACCGGCCAGCCCTTTTTTGTCGTCAGCGAAGCTATCAACAGTGGCATGATAGCGCAAATAGAAACCGCCATATTGCCCCGCCTGGAAAAAGAAGTACCTGATCAGCCAACGGAAGAACAATTATTGCAAAATGCGCAATTGCACAAATTTATGATTGTGTGCGACAGGGAATGTTACAGTATTGATTTTTTTCATTCTTTATGGCAAAAGCGGGTAGCTTTTTGTACTTATAATAAAAACGTAAAAGACAAATGGCCTGAGGAAGGTTTTGCAGAATACGAAATGGTGCAGGAGGATGGCACAAAAGAAAAAATAACACTATGCGAAAAAACGGTTACGCTAAGAAACAACGATAAAGAAAATCCCAAAGAAGTTACCTGCCGGGAAATAAGAAAGCTGTCAAAATCGGGTCACCAAACCTCGATACTCACAACCAACTGGGCACTGGATATAGTAGCCATCGGCTTTTATATGTTTGCCAGATGGTGTCAGGAAAATTTTTTCCTGTACATGAAACAAAACTTTGATATTGATGGACTTGTGAGCTATTCCAAGGAAGCCATCCCTGATACCAAAATGCTCGTGAACCCTGCCTACCGGAAATTGGAAAGCGAGTTAAAATCGCTCAACGCAAAACTATCCAGGCAAAAAACAATATTCACCAATACCAACTTAAAAGAAGAATCAGAAAAAGGAAAAAAACTAGAAAGGCGTATCGCTAAAAAAGCGGCGATATATCAAGAGATTAAAGAATTAGAAGCCCAGATAAATACTGTAAAAGATAAAAAGTTAACGGTTGAAAGAAAAATACCCTTCGTTTCGCTTCCCGAAACGGAAAAATTTTCTAATGCCATAAATGTCAGGAAACAATTTATGGACAATATCAAAATGATTGCTTACCGATCAGAAACAGCCATGTATAATATGATAAAAAATCAGTTAAGCCATCCGGATGAAGGCCGCAAATTATTACAAATGATTTATGCCTCCGATGCCGACATCATTCCTGATTACCCAAATAAAACCCTCACCGTAAAATTGCATAACCTCAACTATAAAAAGTATGATAAAGTAGCCCGCTATCTTTGTGAAAAATTAAATGAAACAGAAATTGAATTCCCTGGAACAGATTTAAAAATTATTTACCAAATGGTATCTTCTTAAAATCCGGTGAAGTCCGGTGTTCTGAATTTAGAAAGAATTAATGTGGTTGATTTTAATCAAAAACGAACATTGATAGATGGACAGTTTAAAAATGCTGGAAGTGA
>JBGSMI010000401.1:0-21223 GCA_041740215.1 Ferruginibacter sp. | reverse complement strand
TCTTTCTCATCCAGGAAAAATTTACAATTATTGATATGAACCTTCGCATTGCATTATTTTTGCGAAATGGAAGAAGCGTCGAATAACTCTCCGGAACAAAGTCCTGATTTTTTACTGGGAGGAAACGGGTGTGTTACAATTTTAGCTATTGAATCATCCTGCGATGATACGGCTGCGGCTGTGTGCAGGGATGGCAGGATTTTATCGAATATTATTGCCAGTCAAAATGTACACGAAAAGTTTGGTGGTGTAGTGCCGGAACTAGCCAGCAGGGCGCATATGCAAAACATTGTACCTGTTGTGGATACCGCCTTAAAAACTGCCGCCTGTGAATTGTCTTCAATAGATGCCATTGCTTTTACACAGGCGCCTGGCCTGATAGGCTCACTGCTGGTAGGTGCCCAATTTGCCAAATCAATGGCGCTTTCACTGGATAAACCGCTTATTGCGGTACACCATATGCAGGCGCATGTATTGGCCAACCTGATTGCCGATCAAAAACCCTCATTTCCCTTTTTATGTTTAACGGTAAGTGGCGGACATACGCAGATTGTATTGTGCGAATCGCCCGCTAAAATGAAAGTAATTGGAGAAACGATCGACGATGCAGCCGGTGAAGCGTTTGATAAAAGCGCCAAATTATTAGGCCTCCCCTATCCCGGTGGTCCGTTGGTAGACAAATATGCAACCGCAGGAGATCCAAATAGGTTCCAATTTCCTGAGCCTAAAATCGACGGCTTAAATTTTAGCTTTAGTGGTTTAAAAACCTCCATTTTATACTTTTTAAAAAATGCCGGCACCAGCAATGTTTTTAAAGAATCATTTACCGCATCGGAGGAAACAAGGCGGCAATTTATTGATGATAACCTTGCGGATATCTGTGCTTCCATTCAAAATAGAATTATCAGCATCCTTCTCAATAAGTTAAAAAAAGCTGCTAAAGAAAACAACATCAATCAAATTTGTATTGCAGGCGGCGTAAGTGCCAACACCGGCTTGAGAAAGGCCCTTAAAGAAACCGGTGAAAAAATGGGCTGGCAAACATTTATCCCGGCATTCGAATACTGCACAGACAATGCGGCCATGATTGCCATTACAGCTTATTATAAATATTTGGAAAAAGACTTTTCCAGCCTTGATACCAGCCCATCGCCAAGAGCGGTTTGGAATTAGATGGAGTGAGGTTGATGGCTAATTGTTGATGGTTGGAGAAAGCGGTCGGTACCGTAGGTCAGACCGCTGGTGTGGGAAAAACAAAGTTTGAAAGGTCAAAACGTCGGATTCTTTTTGCTCATTTATTACCATTTGTGGCAAACAATTATTTTCAGTTTAAGGAGTTGAACCGCAGTTCTACCTGCCTGATACTTTTTATTCGTTCATTACAATTCGTTCATGCGTGGCAAAAAATTATTTTCAGTTTAAACAGTTTACCGTTTACCAGAGTGCATGTGCCATGAAGGTTTGCACGGATGCCTGCATCTTCGGAGCTTACATTACCTCCACACTACAAATGAGGCAGCTACAAACAAGTAGTATTCTAGACATCGGAACTGGCACCGGCTTGTTAAGTTTAATGGTGGCCCAACATACGACTGGAAAAATTGATGCGATTGAAATAGATGAAGCCGCTTTTGTTCAGGCAAAACAAAATAATGACCAATCACCCTGGAAAGAAAGGATTACCATTTTGAATGAAGATGCCATAGCATTCCATCCCGGAAAAAAATATGATTTTATCATATCAAACCCTCCTTTTTTTGAAGGTGATCTAAAATCAGGTAATCAACAAAAAGATGCCGCCAAACATGATACCAAACTTACGCTTGCACAATTGCTACAAGTAATTAACAAGCACCTTTCTCCCACCGGAATCTTCGCCGTGCTACTCCCCTATCACCGACTTGATTATTTTATTGAAATCGCACAAGAAGCAGGGCATTTTCTAAATCAATCATTCCTTGTAAAACATACCGAAGCACATCCGTTCTTTAGGGGAATTTTACTTTTCAGCAGATTACAAACCCCGATTGAAAAACAGGAATTAGCCATAAAAAATAAAACAGGAAATTATACCCCTGAATTCTGTGAGTTGATGCAGCCTTACTATTTGCACCTATAGCATTTGAATAATTTCTACAGCATGAAAGACAAGGGTTTACATTGGCATTTCTGCAACTCCTGTTATTGAACAGGCGCTCCCATAACTCCACCATATTCTTTCATGTAAGCAAACTCTTCAGTAACGTATCCCTCCTTCACCATCGTAGCTTTATCAATCGTTTTACTTCCACCTGTTCTAATATCATCCAATACAAATTTGATAAGCTGTTCGCCAAAATACCGGCTGGCATCTCTTGGTAATTCATTGGGAAGATTTCCCACGGCCATCACATCAATTGAATTGGACAAGTAGGGTACTGTTTTTTGAAAGGTATTTTTATCCACGCCATAAACAGGATCATCAATGGTAGCATCACCGAGGTTGCACGGAACGGAGCCACCTTTATCATCGGTAATATCCGCCACAGTTGTGATGCGAAAACCAGGCTGGTGCATATCTTCCAGTTCAAATAAACGAGGCACCTGTTTATCCCAATACACACCATTGATGAGTAAATCTGTTTCCGCAGTAAACGAACGGAACTTACAAATATAATCCTGAGGATGTTCGTGAAAATCATCCCGGCTATACTTACCCGATACCTTGTGTTCATATAAATCACCTCCTTTCAGATGAACATATACCGGATACGTAAAGCTTCGTTGCAGGTATTCTTCAACCTCCACTTCATGGATTCCCAGCAGGTTCATAATCTCTAAAACACCATGTGCCACACGGCCACTACCCGTTACCGCTATTTTGATATTGGGTACCTTTAATCCGAAATAAGTATGTATCAATTTTTGAAAACTGTTAACCGCAGCAACCCGCTGTAGTCTGAACAATCCTGTACGATTGCCATAAGCCATCATCCCATTGTGTGCCCCTACAATACCGGCAAAAAATCCAAAGCCAATAATACGGGTTCCATCTTCATGCTCCAGACATTCGTAGTCGATAAGCGTGATTTTTTTTTCAATAATGGATTGAAATAGTAGTTGATTGTATGGTTGTATTTTTTTGGTATGAGAAAAAAACAGGTAGGTCTTGCCGGCTATCAGCATTTCAACAGGCACTTCTTTAATCCCCATCAACACATCGCAATCGCTCATGTCTTCGGTTACCTCCACACCTGCCATTGCGTATTCTTTATCACTGTAACAACGGATGGTACTGTGTTGGGCAGCAACCCTTAAATCCGGGAAATTTTTATGCAGCCATTTACATTGTGCAGGTGTTAGTGCCACCCGGCTATCGGCAGGAATTTTCCCTTCTCTTATTAGTCCAATCTTTAGCATCCGTTGTATAATTTAATGTAAAAATATTACATCCTTGTTTATCAAAGCCATATGGGTGCATTTAAAATTGTCGGAAGGATTGCTAACCTTGTGTAGGTACTTTTCTGCTAAAAACACTTTAAAAAATGTTGGCAACCCTCTATTGAGCTGCGACAATTTTAAAACGCCCAGCCATATCATTACTGCTTGCCAATTGAATACCAAAAATATTTTTCAAGAGGCTGATATTGTGGTCAAATTAATCATTTGGTAACAACTAAAAATTGTCATCTTTAAAACCGCATTCTAATCAAACCCTCTCAACGTTAGTAGGGCTGTCAACACCATGGCCGCAGTCAAAATATGTCTTCCATTATTTCAAAACTTTAGCCGTTAAACCATAGTAAGTATCTTTGCGTCATGAATTATTTTGAATTATTTGATCTGCCCGTAAGCTTGCAAGTGGACAGGTCGGCTTTATCAAAAAAATATTTTGAACTCCAGAAACAATTTCATCCCGACTTTTTTACACAGGAAGATGAAGCTGAACAGAAAGATGCGCTGGAAAAATCATCCATGGCAAATAAAGCATTGAAAGTATTACAGCAACCGGATTTAACGATTCAATATCTGTTGCAATTAAAAGGCTTGCTTGAGGAAAACGAGAAATACGCTTTACCCCCCGATTTTTTAATGGAGATGATGGAGCTGAATGAAAAGCTGACGGAGGTAGATCCGGAAACATTTAGGCAGGAAGTAGCGGCACTGGAAACGGAGCAATATGATGCGGTTAAAGGCATTGTTGAAAACTATAATGATGCCACTATTACGACTGACCAGCTATTAAAAATAAAAGAATATTATTTTAAGAAAAAATACTTGCACCGTATTTTGGACAGAATAGATGATTGACGTAATATTGCAGCCCTGTAGGATATGAAGGTAAGAAAGTGATGTACAGGCAGATTGCCCATGTGGCGGAATTGGTAGACGCAGCAGACTCAAAATCTGCCATTCGCAAGGGTGTGAAGGTTCGATTCCTTTCGTGGGCACCCAGTAAATATAAGCAAAGCCGCTCTAGTAGCGGCTTTGCTTATATTAGCATGGCTTTCAGTAAAACATTACTATACAATATCGCACAGAATTGCACTGTTTTTACATTAAAAGTTTATTGAAATGTTGAAACATAATTTAACCGATTGTTTCAACATTCAGCAGCCCAATAAAAATGGACTGCTCCCACTACGAATAAGGTCCACAATAACTCGTAAAGTTGGTTCGAAAAAAAATTGTTAATTGTTAGGATTTTTTTATTTTGTCTAATACGCTCTTTTGGCTTATATATTGGCTAAACCGCTTCATTGAGCCGGGCGTTTAATAAAAGAATCCGATAAAACTAAAGTATAGAGATACATGGAATCAATGATTTCCCGTTTGTCTTTATTACCTGCCTTTTCGTACAATTCATCCAGGTTTGACGAGTTCACTATTTTCTTGTATCGTTGGTAGTTCTCTTTTATTTTAAACATATCCGGCTACTTATTACCGCATCTATTTTTGCTTGGGTTTAAATTCCTATTTTAGCGTATAGCAGCAACAAATAATTGACCCCATGCAGTTTTCAATAGCAGAACCCAAAATAACCCTCAATAAAGCCTTCTTAAAGCAAACTCTTTTGCGAAGTGAGATCAATGTTTTTAAAGCCAACTTGCTGCGGCTATTTGGCAAAGTAGATGAAATTGAAAGAGAGGAAAACCAGAAGAATCATATCAGGGATTTTCTAAGGGATACTTACTACAAAGAAACCAATGAAATAAATACCAAAGATTTTAAAGACCTTGTTATTCATACTGGCAAACACAATAAATCCAACGTTGCTGTTATCATTGAAGCCAAACGACCGAGCAATAAAGGAGAAATGTTCTCGGTGGGAAAACCGAATACAAAAGCACTACATGAAATTATCCTGTATTACCTGGATGAAAGAAACAAGGCAGATAACAATGAGGTAAAGCAACTGTTAATCACCAATGTGTATGAGTGGTACATTATAGATGCCAATATTTTTGATAAGATCATTTACAGAAACGCAAAAATTAAAAAGCTGTACGAAACTTATACGAATGATAAAAAAGATACCACATTTTTTTATGAAGAGATTGCCAAAATAATTCCACAGATAGATGCTACTATTGAATGTACGTTTTTTGACATCAGGCATTACGAAAAAGTGTTGCGTAGCAACGATGCTTCCTCTGATAAAAAGTTGATCGCCTTATTAAAAATTCTTTCACCCTATCATTTACTCAAATTAAAATTTGCAGATGATAGTAATAAACTGGATGAAAAGTTTTACAAAGAACTGCTACACATTATTGGGCTGGAAGAAGCAAAAGAAGGCAGTAAATCAATCATTCGCCGGAAGATAACAAACAGAAATGCCGGTTCGCTTTTAGAGAACGCCATTGAACAATTGCAAACAGAAGAACTGCACAAACTGTCAGACATTACCAGCTTTGGTGAAACCAACGATGAACAATATTTTAATATTGCACTGGAGCTGTGCATTACCTGGATAAACCGGATTCTATTTTTAAAACTGCTGGAAGCCCAATTGGTAAACTACCACAGCGGCAACCAGGATTTTAAATTTTTACATATCGGAATGGTGAATGACTTTCATGAATTGTACAAATTGTTTCACCAGGTGCTTGCCCGCACAAACAATGAGCGTACAGATGCCGTACGACAGAAATACAACCAGGTGCCTTACCTAAATAGTTCGCTGTTTGACATCAGCGAACTGGAAGGTCATACCATACGCATTAATGCACTTGACTATTCGGTGCAGCTTGAGTTAATAAGTACTACCATTTTAAAAAACGAAAAGAAACAAAAGGAAAAACTGCCTGCATTGGAGTACCTGTTTAAATTTTTAGAAGCATATGATTTTGCCAGTGAAGAAACCGATGAAATACAGGATGATAATAAAAAACTAATCAACGCTTCTGTACTGGGTAAGGTATTTGAAAAAATAAATGGCTATAAAGATGGATCAATTTTTACACCTGGTTTTATAACCATGCACATGTGCAGGCAGGCCATTCGCCTGGCAGTGCTGCAAAAATTTAAAACTGCATATAACTGGAAAGCCGAAACATTTGATGATCTTAAAAATTACCTCGCCGATAGTAAAAGCAGTAAAGATATCTTAGCATTTAATGCAATTATCAACAGCCTGCGCCTTTGCGACCCTGCAGTCGGTAGCGGACACTACCTTGTTTCTTCGTTGAACGAAATAATTGCCATAAAATATGAGTTGGGTATATTGGCAGATGATAAAGGAATTCGCTTTGCCGGCTATGAAATAGAAGTAATAAATGACGAACTGTTTATTGATAAAAACCGGGAGTTTTTTAAATACGAAATGGTAAATGGCAAGCCGAAAAGCAGCGAAGCACAGCGTTTGCAAAAAACACTTTTTCACGAAAAGGAAACCATTATTGAAAACTGTTTGTTTGGGGTAGATATTAACCCAAAGAGTGTAATGATTTGCCGTCTGCGGTTATGGATAGAATTACTAAAAAATGCCTACTACACAGAATCTTCAACAACGGGTACTTTCCATAGCTCCCGTTCTGGAAGCGGGGGAACTTTAGAGACACTTCCTAATATAGACATTAATATAAAATGCGGTAACAGCCTTATAAGCCGCTACCAGCTTAAAGAAGATGTATTCGAACGCATTCCTAATTTTAAAAAGAAATTAGATGACTACAAATTTTGGGTAAGCCAGTATAAAAATACCAAAGACAGAAAACTCAAACAACAGCTTACCGAAAACATACGGGTTTTTAAAGATGAATTTAAAAAACGGGACCCACGGATAGTAAAGCTGCAAAATGATTTAAATAAAAAGAACACAGAATTTTATGAAAAGTTTGTAACCCAAAAATTGTTTGCTGAAATGGCTGACCTAAAGGTTGTTCAACAAAAAGAAAAGCTGGAAACAGACATCGCAAAGCTGAGTGCATCAATTGATTTATTAAAAACAGATTTGGTTTATAAAAATGCTTTTGAGTGGCGCTTTGAGTTTCCAGAGGTATTGAATGAGGAGGGGAATTTTGAAGGGTTTGACGTAGTTGTTGGAAATCCACCATACATACGGCAGGAGCTTTTTATAGATATAAAGAAATACCTTGAACAGCATTTTAGTTCTTTTGTAAGCAGTGCCGACTTATATATTTTTTTTATAGAAATTGGTTTAAAAATATCAAAAGAAAATAGTAATTTTTCTTTTATTGTTCCTAATAAATGGATGAAGGCTGGTTTATGGAACTAAAATTAGGGAGATTTTAAAAAAATATGAGATAGTAAGTGTTCTTGATTTTGGCGACTTACCAGTATTTGATGAAGCAACAACCTATCCAAGTATTTTTCATTTGGTGAAAAATGAAAGTGATAAAAATTTTTCAGGCGTAAATTTCACCACGCTACATTTCCCCGCCGGAATAGAAAGCTATATTTATAACAATAAAATAGAGGTAGTAAAAGCAACCTTATCTGATACAAATTGGACGCTTTCAAATGCTGCGAATCAACATCTTTGTAATAAAATAAATACACAAGGAATTGCAATTGCAAAACTTGTAAATAAAAAAATTTACCGGGGAATATTAACGGGTTTAAACGAAGCTTTTATAATTAACGCAAATACAAGAAAAAGACTAATTGAAAAAGATAATAATAGCAAACGCTTTATTAAACCATTTTTGGCAGGTAAAGATATCAAAGCATATATTGAGCCTACAGTAAAACAATATGCAATAGTGATCCCTAAAGGTTTTACTATTAAGAGAAATTTGCCTGACGGCAATCCTATGTATCTACAAGAACCAACTCCTCATTATGGCTCTATGCACGATAGTATTGCATTGGCTTGGTTTAAAAAAAACTATCCTTCAATTATTGAGCATTTATTGCCTTTCGAAGAAAAAGCAATTGCAAGAACTGACAAGGGTGATTTCTGGTGGGAATTGAGAGCCTGTGATTATTACAATGAATTTGACAAGATTAAAATTGTTTGGCCTGAAACTTCGAAAGATAATCAATTTTGTTATGTAGATAAAAGTGTGTACCTGAATAAAACTACTTTTTTTATACCAGGTAAAGATAACTATCTACTTGCCTTACTAAACTCAAGGCTTGCTTATTTTTTCTTTAACAATATTGTTTCCAAGGTTCGAGGCGGATACTTTTCGATGTCCAAAGTTTATATTGAACAGTTTCCTGTAAAAAAAATTACAGTGTCTGCCCGGAAACCTTTCATCAATTTAGTAGATGAAATTCTAGCAGCCAAAAAGCAGGGAAAAGAAACCAAAACGTTGGAAGATAAAATAGATACAATGGTTTATGCCTTATACCAGATAACCCCTGATGAACAAAAAATAATTGAAGGTGGTTAAAGCTCAATAGAATTAATAACCGTGCAAGAGCCAATAGTTATCGGCCGCAACGCAACGATGTTGGCCGAAGGTATCTATTTTGAATAAACAGGCAATCTTAGTAAAGAGAAAGTGAAGATCGTAAAGCAAAATAAATAGGTTGGCAGAAATGAAAGGCAAAGCTTTTGTTGTTAAAGCAACAAAGTAATAATTGACACACCGCCTGCTAAAGATAGAAACGTTGAAGGGCAGCAATGTGCAGTAAAAGTATTTCATTGGACAAGGTCACTGCAGAAATTTTATTCCCGTGATGATAACTTCATCAACAAATCTGTAATTTCCTTTTCCCTTGTCCAAACAATAAAGTGGTTTTCTTTTTCAAATGTGGTGACTGACACCATTGCTGAGTTGGTAAACATCTTTTTTGCATAGGCCACATTACTATAAGGCACCAGCATATCTTTTGTACCATGTAGTAGATAAACAGAACACGTTATTTTTTCATAATCCGTACTCATTTCTTTTAAATCCGTTTTCAAATACCACAGTTCTTTATTACTGGGCCGCAATGCACCTGGCACCAATAAATTCAAAGGCGTTTTAAATAAAACAGGTCTCCATTTCTCGGGGTTTTCTGCTGCCGGATCAAGCGAGCCTGCAAGTATTACAATCGCTTTAGTATATTGAGGTCTTGCGGCTGCCAGCTTTACGGCCAATGGTCCACCAAGGCTGTGACCAATAATAATAAAAGGCTTTTTATTGTTCACACTATCCATCCAGGCAGCTATGATGTGTGTTTGTGCTGACAAGTTCATGGCATTTCCAAAATCGCTGTAACCAAAGCCTGGCCTGTCAATAGAAATAATACGATAATGTTTAATAAGATTACTATCCATTAAATAATGCTGAAAAGCATCCCAACTTCCGGGCGTACCATGCACGAATAGTAATGTAGGTAAAGTATCATGGCCCGTTTCTGCAAAGTGCAGCGGAAAGCCATTTATTTTTATCATCGGTGTTTGCAATAACACACCTGCTGAACGGAATTTTTTTATGGCCGCACTATCGCTGATGCGAAACTTCATACAGCCTTGTGCCATGATAAGCCAGAACAATAAAATAATTCCAGCAACTTTAATGGGAGGTTTGAAGTATCGCTGCATAAGATCAGTAAGTTCGTAAAAATCTGGACTTATTATTTTATTTGTTTTGGATATCGTTTAAAAAATATTCAGTTTGAACTATTCCAAGGTGGACCCCCCAAACTTTAATCAACTCAATGACTGTAGTAATTGAATAAACTCATGCTGTAGTGTTAGCGTTTTATCCTTTGCATACCAGCCATGTAATTCCTTTTCAAACTCATCCCATGTTTTTCCCTCCGGATTCTTTTTCCATCCCATTAGCAATTCCTGGGCGGGTGCCGGTCTGGGCCCCCATACAAAAGCCTCCTTCCCTAATGTTTCGTTTACTGCAATTAATTTTGGTATTGCTCTTGCACCATTGGTAAGATAGTTATCCATCAACTCAGCGTTTTCATCCCTTAATAAAATATACAGTTTGATTTTATCAGGATTCAGCTTTGCTATTTCTGCAATAACCGGAAGGGTCTGGGCGCTATCACCACACCAGGCCTCTGTAATAACCATCCAGGTATAGCTGTGCTGTAAGTGCTCTACCGCTTTTTTTATTGAAGGGTTTATTGAAATGTTTTTGTGGATGCGCTGTGTTCTTGCAAGGTTCAGTTTTGTAAATTCAACTAATGCCGTAGAAGCATCTTTAGAACTGGATCTCCCTTGTGCTACACATTCTTCGAAATACTTTAAATACCTTTCATATGTAAATAAACCAAGTGCCTTTAACAATGTACTCATGCAATTATTTTTTAGATTGTGTAATACCATATTTGCCAAAATCAATCAGTTGTTTTGGCTTTATATAACCTTGAGTAAAGGTGATGATCGTGCCATTGGCATCGGTTATTATCAATGTTGGATATGCATTTACTGAATACTTCTCCGATAACGCCGGGCCTTCCCCTTTTTCCATATCAATTGCTACACTTATAAAGTTTTTATTAAAGTATTCCCCGGCTTCCTTATCCGGAAAAGTGTTCTTCTTTAAAAGTTTGCAAGGACCACACCAGGAGGCATAAGCATCCAGAAAGATAAGCTTGTTTTGCTTTTTAGCTTCTGCCAAAGCCTTGTTCCAATCGGCTTCAATAAACTGAATCCCCTGCTCTTTTTCATTAAGAGCGATACTTTCAACCCTGGATGCTGATTTAGGCACAAAGGCAAATACCACTATTACTGCAAAGATCAACAGTACGGAAATAAATGATTTCATGATGTTTTTATTTTATAGACAGCTTTTCTCCATTTTCCTTACAAACCTTTTACTAATTAACATTTTCTTTAAACCAATGCAAAATTAAATGGCAAGTATAATTCGGAAGTGATGTTATTATTGGTGTAGTATAATTTTTAACATGACAATCCTAGGTAGAAAATGTTTGTTAGGTTTATAACTGTTTTAACCGCACAACTGTATTGACAAATGTGATTTTATAAAAAAATCATTTTAAAAGGTAAAAAAAATGTAAGTGGAATTATTCCATTTGCAAAAACAAAGGAGGCAAAACACAATTATATTTGCACAGGCTTCAATTAACTATTGAATCTTTAATGCTTAATATTAAATATACATTAAACTCATGCGTTTACTTTTTATTCTGTTTTTATCTAGCTTAAATGAAGCAAATGCGCAAAAATTTGACAATTTGTTTTTAGATGCTGCCATTATTAAATTGCAAAATTCAAAAGAATATACATTGAAAGTGGCTTATCTGATGCCGGAGGAAAAATATGCCTTCAAGCCTGTGCCGGAGGAGATGAGCTTTGGTGAACAGCTATTGCATATTGCAGGAAATCTGGGTTGGCTAACTTCATCCTACATTACCAGCAGTAAAAGTCCGGTAACAAAAGCAGCAACCAAGCTGCAGAAAAAAGAAGAGATAACATCGGTTTTAAACAATGCCTACGAATATGCCATTGGCGCATTAAAATCTTTTGATGGATCGAATTTAGCAGATACCGTTTCTTTTTTTGCAGGCCCCAAAACCAAACTTCAGATTATTAACCTGATCAGCGATCATCAAACCCACCACCGGGCACAGATGATTGTGTATTTAAGGTTGAACGGCATTAAACCACCGGATTATGTAGGATGGTAATGGCATTGCAACTTAGCTCACTTCCATCACCGCTCTCAAAAAAATCTTACTCAGCTTTTCATCTGCTTTACCTGCCACTGCTATAATCTCTGCAATATTCACCGGCTGCAGGTTATCCGGGTCGCATTCATCTGTTACAACACTTACTGCGGCGCAGGCCATTCCGATATGATTGGCAACAATCACTTCCGGCACGGTGCTCATGCCAACCATGTCTGCACCTATTCCACGTAAAAAACGATATTCAGCTTTTGTTTCCAGGTTGGGTCCCATTACGGCAACATAAATCCCCTTTTTAATTTCAATCTCAAGTTCTTTACCTGCAGCTAAAATAGTTTGATTTAGCCGGCTATCATAAGGCTGGCTCATATCTACAAAGCGGTTCCCAAATTCAGGGGAATTTAATCCCCGCAATGGATTATCGGGCAACTGGTTAATATGGTCTTCAATCAAAACCAAATCTCCTTTTTTATATGCTGCATTCATGCCACCAGCCGCATTACTCAAAAAAAGTTGCTTTACCCCCAGCGCACCAAGCACTCTGATAGGGAAGGTAATCTCCTGCATACTATATCCCTCATAATAGTGAAAGCGGCCCTGCAACACAATCACTTTCTTCCCTTGAAGATTAGCCAACACCAGGTTGCCTTTATGAAATTCTACCGTCGATTCTGGGAAATTTGGAATTTCCTGATAGGAAATTGATTTGGTTACGTCTACATAATTCAGGAAGAAACCAAGACCTGTTCCCAAAACAATTGCGGTATCAATATTGTTGAACTCATAACCGGTAAGATAAAGGGCTGTTTCCTCAATTTTGGCTAAGATATCTTTCATAAATTTAAAAAGTGTTTAAATCAAAATAATGATTTTTAGATGATCTGACGCTTGACTCAATAGTTAGTTTTTCAAATATCTATTATAATTAACCACATAAATTACATTTAGTTTTCACAGTAAAAATAAATCGTTTAAAAATGGCAAAGCATTATTATAATGCCGAAGTCCTCAATAAGTTTGGCGATGTTGGTAAATACCAAAAACAATTGGCTGATAAATTTTTTGCCTCGTTTGGCGAAATAATTAAAGATAGTGCGTTCATCGCCAAAGAAAAGTCCTCAATTGACCTGGGTGCATTTAAAATTCCCGGAAGGGTTGGCAACCTTGTGCAGGTTTTTTTCTGCTAAAAACACTTTAAAAAAGGTTGGCAACCCTCTATTGAGCCGCGACAATTTTAAATACGCCCATTGACCTTGCCGTGGCCCATACCGTGCAATGTCCTTACTGCATTGATGCCTGCAGCAGCGCTGCGTTTGAAAAAGGATGGAGCGAAAGCCAACTGATGGAAGCTGTGTATGTGGCAGCCGCCATTAAAAGCGGAGCCGCCTTGGTACATAGCGTACCAATGATGAATAAGGTAAAAGAAATTGCGTTGTAGCCCAACCGCCCCCTGAAGGTGTAACCGATGAGAGCGTAGCTATTATCTAAGTTTTTTGTACCCGGCGTTAGTAATGCTATTAAACATCGTTGCGTCGCACACTTGTACAGAATACCAGTATTGAACTTTTACCCACACGATTAAAATGAATACTATACTCAATGCAATAATTAAGTAACAATCTAAGTTTCCCGCCAGCCTGCGGGAACAGGAGCTTTTATCAAATCATTAAAATCAAAACATAGCAAATTGTCAGATGCTCACGAGCAACTCAAAATACTGGATCATGGCACAAATCATGATGATGCCTTCAGGTTAATGCCTTTTCACCAAAAACCGGAAGGCATTGGTTTGTATCCGTTGAAGCCGACAGCATTGGAAATTTTTCAGCTCAATGCTGGCGAGATGTGCAACCAGGTTTGCGGGCATTGCCATGTGGGTGCCGGGCCAGACCGAAGAGAAATTATGACCAGGGAAACTATGCAGCAATGTTTAGATATGCTGAAAATAAACCCATCATTTAAAACAGTTGTCCTTACCGGCGGTACACCAGAGATGAACCCGGATTTCCGCTGGTTTATTGAAGAAATAAAAAAAGCAAATCCTTCCGTTAATATTGTTGTACGTTGCAACCTAACTATTATCCGATCGAACAAAAAGTATCATGACCTGCCGGATTTTTTTAAGCAGCATAATATTGAGGTTGTTTCATCTTTACCATTTTATACAAAGGACAGATTAGACCGTCAGTGGGGTGATGGCGCAATTGACGATGCTATCAGAGGATTACAAATGCTCAATGCTGTGGTATATGGTGTAGCAGATCATAATTTAACACTCAATCTTGTTTACAATCCGCCCGGGGCTTTTTTGCCCCCTTCACAATCATTTTTAGAAATGGATTTCAAAGAATCTTTGCAAAAAGCTTTTGGAATTGTTTTTAATAATTTATTCGCCATCACCAATTTGCCCATCAGCCGCTATTTAGATTATTTATTGCAATCGGGTAATTACGAAAAATACATCGAAAAATTAATTACAGCATTTAATCCGACAGCCGCTGCAAACGTAATGTGGCGCAATACCATTTCTATTGGATGGGATGGCTTTCTTTATGACGGTGATTTCAACCAGATGCTGGAATTGAAAGTGGATTGCGGGAGCAAACGCATTGCCCAATTTAATGTACAGCAAATGGCAAAATGCTCAATAGTAATAAACTTACATTGCCATGGATGTACAGCCGGTGCTGGCAGTAGTGGAGGTGCAGTTACAGCTTGAATATGAAAGCAGCCTTAATTATATTTCTCCGCAACCCTGGATTTGGAAAAGTGAAAACAGGAATTGCTGCTACCATTGGAGATGAAAATGCACTGGTTGTTTACAAACATTTATTACATTACACAAAAAATTAGCAAGGGCTTACCGGTAACAAAGTTTGTTTTTTATACCGATGGAGTAAAAGCAAATGACTTATAAAATGGGTATGAAAATGTCAACAAAGTGGAGATAGTTTAGGTGAACGAATGAAAAACGCATTTGATTGCCTGTTTGAAAAAGGATTTAATAAAATTACCATCATTGAAAGTGATTGTTTTGAGCTGGATGAAAAAATGATTTTCAATGCATTTTAAGAATTGAATGAATACGACATAGTGATTGGACCGGCAACCGATGGCGGCTGTTGCTTATTGCGCAAGCAAACTCTTTTTAAAATTTCTTCGAAAATATTAGCTCCAGCAGTGACAGTGTATT
Source organism: Ferruginibacter sp. (assembly GCA_041740215.1). GTDB lineage: Bacteria > Bacteroidota > Bacteroidia > Chitinophagales > Chitinophagaceae > Ferruginibacter. The sequence goes on along the minus strand of JBGSMI010000401.1, from coordinate 5,976 downwards.
GAATGAAACCAGAAAGCAAATTGAACAACAGAAATTATCGCTTTTTGTATTGCCATTAGTAAACGATGTAGATGAAGAAAAAGATATAACTTTTACCGGGTAAAAAGAGAATTTGGAACTTATCAAAGAAGCCTGGTAATCAATCCGAAGTTTCATAAATAAGTGTAAATGGCGAATAGGGGTATAGCAGTTCGCTTATTTCAGCCGTCAAATAGAAGGTGTGATTAAAGTGGATAGAATGCTGTAGCAGAGTAAAAATAATTTTATAGAAACAGAAAAATTTGATTCGTGGTTACTATCAAAATTTATCGAATTAATTTAACCAATTCAGTTCATTTGCTGGTAAGATAAATAACATTGATATTGATACGCAAAACTTGTTTTATTTAACCAATACATTTTATCACATGCAAACATCTTTAGTTCAACCATTATCAACTGTTAGTAACCCAGAGTTGGAAGAGTTAGTGCAATTCTTTAATGAAACACTTGGCTTTTGTCCTAACAGTGTGCTCACCATGCAGCGCAGACCAGCTATTGCAAAGGCTTTTGTAAATCTTAATATGGCTGTCATGCAAAATGAAGGCAAAGTAACCAGTTCACTAAAGCGGCTAATCGGTTATCTTTCCAGCTACACCGCAGGTTGCATGTATTGTCAGGCGCACACTATACGTGCCGCTGAACGTTACGGAGCCGAAGATGTTAAGCTGAATAATATTTGGGAATATAAAAACCACCCCGCCTTCAATGATGCCGAAAGAGTGGTGTTCGATTTTGCTATTGCTGCCAGCACTATTCCAAACGCTGTTACAGATGAAGTTGCAGCTAATCTTCGAAAGCATTGGGATGATGGAGAAATCGTAGAAATCTTAGGGGTTATTAGCTTGTTTGGTTACCTTAATCGTTGGAACGATTCTATGGGTACCCAACTTGAAAATGAAGCACTGCAATCAGGAAAATCTTATTTGGAAAAGAATGGATGGAGTGCAGGAAAACATAGTTATTAGTAATACAAATAGTTATGATACACGAAATTTTTGATAAAGTTGGTATCCCGATACTGGTACTGATTAATCTTTTGCTTTTTCTATTAGAAACAAAGTTTCAGTTAAGGAAAAGGGTTCAGAAAAAATTTTCAAGAACAGTTATTAACACACTGGTGTCTATACCTGCATTTGGGCTATTAAGATTTGCTTTTTTACCCATCATAGTTTGGCTTGCGTATAAAAATCAGGACTGGCAAACAGGTTTAAATTACTTTGATAGTTTGCCATTATGGTTAATGCCGATCATTGCCTTTTTAATACTGGATTATGGAAACTATGTCTGGCATATTCTAAATCACAGGATTCCATTTTTATGGCGCTTTCATTTAGTGCATCATACGGATTTGGATATGAATGTTACCACAGCTTTCCGGTTTCATTTTGGAGAAATGATTTGCTCCGTTTTTTTTAGGGGTGCAGTTACTGTACTCAGCGGTGCATCGCCCATGCTGGTTTTAGTGTATGAGATTATTTTTGAGGCTGCCACGCTATTTCATCACAGCAACTGGAAATTACCATTGGCATTTGAAAGAATATTAAATAAGCTAATTGTTACACCAAGAATGCATGGGATTCATCATTCGGTGGTCAAACAAGAAACAGATTCTAATTACTCCGTAATATTTTCATTTTGGGACAGGTTACACCAGACTGTCAGTCTCAAAGAGCTTAACGAAGAAGTAACTATTGGTGTTCCCACTTACAACAAGCCTGAAGAAATGACGATTGGATTTTTATTAAAACTTCCGTTTACCAAAATCCGGCGATGGAAAAGCGCTGATGCAACAAAGACTCATTAAATATCAAAGGAGCTGATTCGTTAAGCAGCCCTGGATTTATCCTTTATTTTTTTAATTGTTGAATACACACCATAGGCAACCATAACCGCTATAAAAATGTACACCCATACCGGAATATTTTTGCCAACAATAATCAGGTATAGATAAGCGGATATAAAACATAGCCCGGTTAACAATACAGGAATTAAAAAAGGCTTTTTGTTCCGTATATTCTTTACTGTCCAGCCAAGGCAAAGAACAAAAAACGGGATCGCCCCAATATAAATTCCGCCAAATAGGTATGGATTAACACCATACCTTGTGCCGAGGCTTAAAAACCATTCTTTAAAAATTTCCCACCATTCCATAATCTTGTTTTATTGGATTAAATATTTCAGTAGCAAACATCTGCTGGTTATGGCCTTGAATAAAAAGTGCTAGAAATTTACCACATCAACCATTAAGAAACAAGGTTGTTTGAGCCGCCGTACCCTATAAATTATTTAACTCTTGCTCCGCTAGCCAGCGGATTGATTTTAGGCTGATCTGGAAAATTTCACCTGCTCCGAAAGTCGGGAGCCTTTTTATTCACAGTTGCGAGTTTTTTTGTTTCTTTTTTTATCAAGAAGAAAAAGAAAATATGGCGTTAAAGTATAGAATAAGTGCTTTGAACTCAAAATACTTAACCCTATAGACCAAAAATCCTATACAAACCGGTAAAGAAATTTCAACAATTTTTTTAAAGTGCCCGTCAACTGCTTTTCTTTATGTTTTACAATAATCATTTGATTGACCCTTGAGGCAACCGGGTATGGGTAAATCTTGTTGAAAATATCATTTATCCCAAGACCTTTAATCATGGTAAGAATTAATTCCTGTACCAGTTCTCCGGCATTGGGAGCAATCATACTGCCACCCAATATTTTTTCTTTTTTAAACAATCCTCCCTTACTGATGTACAGCACTAATTTACCATATTGATAACTGTCAACAACGGCCCGGTCGTCGTCTTCAAAATTCATCTCCAGCTTTTCAAAAGAAACATCTCTCTTCAATAATGCTGTTTCATTCAAACCAAATGTGGCCACTTCAGGACTGGTGAATGTTACCCACGACATGTAATCATTGTTTAATTTCTTTTTCAGTGGAGAAAAGAAATTATTCAGCAACAACCTTGCTTGCTGCTCGGCAGCATGGGAAAACATCAACGAACCTGAAACATCACCGCACGTATACACTTGCTTATTGGTTGTTTGTAAACATTGATTCACGACGATTTTATCATCCTTTGTTTGAATACCGGCTTGTTCAAGTCTTAAATCTTTTAACGCAATTTGTCTTCCTACGGCAACAAAGATTGCATCAAAACTTTGTTTAAAATCCCTTTGTCCTTTTTGCTGAATAATTGCTTCATTGGCGCTGGTAAATTTGTTTACTTCGGCATTTAAATAAAAATTAACTCCTTCTAATGTTAATTGTTTCATCAGAATACTACCCATTTCTGTTGCATCATGCGGAAGAATATTTTCACCCCGATGAATGATGGTGACCTTTATGCCCAATCGATTAAGGGCTTGACCGATTTCAATACCAATCGGTCCACCGCCTACAACCAACATGCTTGCTGGCATATCATTTAGGGCAAAAATAGTTTCATTATTAAACTGCCGTACTTTTTCAATTCCGGGAACATTTAATGCTGCAGGACGGGAGCCTGTGGCCAGCACTATTTTTTTAGCAGCATAAGTTTTATCTCCTACTTTGATAGCTGAGGCTGAAATAAAATGAGCCTGACCTAAAACAACATCAAGTCCTTGCTTTCGCAAATAATCTGTATTCTCATGCCTGCGTATGATGGCTTGCTTTGACAATACGTATTCAATGGCTTTATTAAAATCTGGTTTGCCGGAAATAGTATATCCAAAAAGCGCTCCCTGTTTGGCCTTGTGCATCAACCGGGATACATGTATCAATGCTTTGCTGGGCACACATCCATAATTCAGGCAATCACCTCCAATATGTTCATCGCTTCTTTCAATCAACAGTGTTTTTAGGTTAACCTTCGCCATAAAAAGTGAAACGCTGAGGCCACCGGAACCTGCACCTACAACAATAATATCGTACTTGATTTCATTCATGCTAACTTATATTTATAATTCATTTTATTTTTCAAGATAACCTGATGAGTCTTTTATAAATGCTTACCAACCTTTGCTGCGAAGCACCAAACACATACGCAAAATAGATGTAGAAAAAAATACCCTGCATTCTATAAATTCCATTCACCCGGTATTTACGGGCCGAAGTGGTTACATAACCGGCAATCACAGCAAACCTTCCTTGCTTACGAATGCGATGAATAATTTCCTGGTCTTCCATAATGATTAAATCTTCCTTAAAACCACCGATGGTTTCAAAAACTGATTTGCGTACAAATAAACTCTGGTCACCAAAACGAACAGCATTTACATTGAATCTTGTAAACCAGGCATTGACTTTTAAAAACCAATGATCATAGTCAAACCGCAACCTATAACATCCGGCAGCATTGCCGGCATTGATCTCTTCAAATATTTCTTCAACAAACCCTGTCGGTGGTATTGAATCGGCATGAAGAAAATACAGGATATCACCGGTAGCATTTCTTGCACCAGCATTCATTTGCCTTCCTCTCCCAGCCTGCTCACTCACTACAACTTTAGCTCCATATAAATTTGCAATACGCACCGTATCATCAAAACTGTTTCCATCGCTAACGATTATTTCGGCAATATGCGCTTTTCCCGGAACTGCATTGAGGTAGTTGAGCAATACCGGTAACTGTGCTGCTTCATTTTTTGCAGGAATAACTATGCTGATCGTAAAAGGCATGAATGGGCTTCTTTGTTTTTGTTGTAAATTCTATTATTTAAATATAGCCAGTTTAATAATCCAGTCGTACGGTTTAAATTTAAGCGAATAACCTCTCAGATCCCTTTAAAATTCTTCCTGAATGATTTTTTTTATTTCCGTTATAACATCAAAGTCAGTATTAACCACAATATAAATCAGCTATTAATATGACAACACTACTGACGGAAAAGTTGGTTGCACCTTACAGAAAAGCACAGGCAATCTGAATATTCTTTTTGGGATTGAATTAACGCAATGCTATGTTGCATTTTTCAAAAATTACGTACAGATTCTTTGCTAAATGCCAGAAAAAACCAGAGTGTATTAAAACAAGATTAAAAAGGAAGGAACCCTTATAGCTATAAATCGTAGTCAACTGAAAACGCAATCGGCCGAAGGGATATTCCCTAAAACTGATGTTACCGACACGGACAACTTTTTAGATTAATTGAATCAGCATGACCTATTCAAGCCGTTAGGAGAACCAGAAAATCAATATAATTATTGAGCTATCGCTTTGCATTTATTATAAAAAAATTGAAAATATAAAACCATAAAAAAGCGGACGCCTCATCAATCGATGAGTTGTCCGCCGTTAAATTTTTCAATATCAATTACTTCTGCAACAATTTAACAAGCTCATGTGCTGCAGCTTCTGATGAAGCGGGGTTTTGTCCGGTGATCAACAAACCATCGGTTACCACATAAGATGCCCAATCTTCCTTTTTACTATAAACACCTCCCTTACTTTTCAATTCATCTTCCAATAAAAAAGGAACGATATCGGTCAGTTGCACAGCGGCTTCTTCTGTATTGGTAAAGCCAGTTACCTGCTTTCCTTTTACAAGGGCTTCTCCGTTTTCATCTTTTACATTTAATAAAACCGAAGGCGCATGACAAACAGCAGCTACCGGTTTTTTACTGCTCCAAAATGCTTCAATCAATTTAATAGAATCGGCATCGCTGGTAAGATCCCATAAAGGACCATGTCCACCCGGATAAAACACGCCATCGTAATCTGCTGCTGAAACAGTCGATAACGGATTTGTATTGGCCAGCAGTTCCTGCAAATCCTTATCGGCTTTAAAACGAATGGTAGCCGGAGTCTGGCTGCCTGGTTCATCACTCTTAGGATCGATCGGTGGCAGTCCGCCTTTGGGCGATGCCAAGGTAATGCTGGCGCCAGCTTCCTTCATAGCATAATAAGGGGCTGCAAATTCTTCAATCCAAAATCCGGTTTTATCACCGGTATTTCCAAG
>JBGSMI010000311.1:0-2566 GCA_041740215.1 Ferruginibacter sp. | reverse complement strand
GGTGCGCTTTTCACTGTAAATGCAAAACCCGCAACTGTCCGGTATTCCCTTAAGGGTATTATTCGATTCGGAAGCGTTTGATTAATTAAACAATATTCCCGCAATACATCATTTACGGCTCCGGTGTATAATTTCTCAAATCTCTCCAACAGTTCGCTATCCGTTACTGGAAAAGTTGTCTTAGAAATATGCTCCCTTTCTTCGATGAATTTTTCAAGATTCATCATGCCGATTTCCTTTTTGTACTGATCAACAGCGTCCAATGCTTCAGGAACATTGTTTTTGATATGTGTATTCATATTTCTCAATTTATTATTTTGTTTGTTATTTTTATTATCTCAAAACAGATAAAATTTTTATTTAAGTTTCAAATATTCTATTTTAAAGCCTTTCTCAGGTTTTCAATCCTTCGTTTATTTTTATTTCAATGATTCAACATTTATTAAACTCCGGTAGTAGATAAAAAACCACCATCCACTGGAATTACAATACCTGTTACAAATCCCGCTGCATCATCATTTATCAGCCAGTTCATGCAACCTAGCAATTCTGGTGCTTCCCCAAAGCGCTTCATGGGGGTATGTGCCATTACTGCTTTTGCTCTCGGCGTTTGAGAACCATCCTCGTTGAACATAATTTTACGACTACGATCGTTTAAAAAGAAACCCGGGGCAATAGCATTCACCCGAATATTGGCAGGTGCTAAATAAGCAGCTAACCATTCTGTAAAATTATAAATCCCTGCTTTGGCCATCCCGTAGGCTCCTACTTTGGTCAGTGGTTTATAACTGTTTACAGAAGCTATATTGATGATTACGCCATGTTGCAATTTTGCCATCCCTCTTCCAAAAACAAAGCTTGGTATAACAGTTCCCATTGTGTTTACTTCAATCACATTTTTAAAAATATCCATTTTCAAATTAAAAAAGCCTTTCACAGATCCGTCATCAAGTAATTCCTTTTCATCATATTCAGTAATGTTTGTCAACGCATCGTTTTGGTTTCCGCCAGCCCCGTTTATTAAAATAGTGCAAATTCCCAGCTCTGCTTCAATAACATCTTTGGCAGCCACTACAGAGGCTTCATCCGCTACATCTGTACTTACTGAAATTGCGATGCCTCCTGACGCTTTAATTTCTTCTTCTACTACTTTAAGCTTTTCAAGGCTTCGGCCCAATAGCGCAACTTTATATCCTTGACCTGCCAGATTTATAGCCATCACAGAACAAAGTGTACCCCCTGCACCGGTAACCACAGCAACTTTTTCATTTAATGATGCATTCATTTTTTAATCCAGTTTTTAATATTATAATAAGCAATGTTTTGTGCCATAGTTTTTACATAATCCCAATCTTTTGGAAGTTTATTTTCTTCTACCCAGGTTCCTAATAAATTACAAAGAATACGCCTGAAATAATCATGTCTTAAAAAGGAGAGGATACTTCTTGAATCAGTAGTCATACCAATAGAAGGAGCGAGCAACCCATAACTGCTTAATGCCAGTAGTTGCTGTATAATGCCTTCATAGTGATCGTTGTACCACCAAGCGGGTCCAAACTGAATTTTACCTTGTACATCATCTTCACTGTAAGAACCCGTAATACTTGCAAACACCGCATTGTCAGCAGGATTTAGCGTATAAAGAATTGTTTTTGGCAAGCTCTGCTCCAAATCTAATTCATCCAGTAAAAGACATAAGGACTTTACATCTGCCGGATGCCCGATACAGGCAAATCCGCCTGTTGGACCTGCTTTGCTTCGAAGTACTGAACTTGTATAGCGATAAGCCCCAATATGTAATTGCATTTTCCATTTCCTTTTAGCATATTCCTTACCCAGAAAATGCAGGAAATACGATTGTAATGAAATTAATTCATCATGATTTAATAAATGATTATTTACTACTTTTTGAAATATTTCCTCTGCATTCGGAATATTATGACTGCAATAAGTAAATCCACTATCCAAAGAATGATCGCTTAACAGGCATCCTGCCTCATCGAAAAAATGAAGACGATCAATTATGGCGGCTTGGTAAGTTTCAATATTATCTATTGAAAAATCAACCAAACTTTGTAGCCTGAATAACCACGGAATGAATGATGGTTGGTCGAATGCAATGATACTATCTGCCCGTAAAGAGGGGAGGCATACAATGCCTGTTTTTTGTCCGGCAAATGACAGATGATGTTCAAGGCTATCTACAAGATCATCGGAGGTACAAAGCATTTCTACACCAAATTGCCTGATAAAATCAATTGCACCCCAATCTTTATTTTTTAATACAGTATTCGCCTTTTCCCAAATTTGTAATGCATTTTCTGGACCCAATATTTCCTCAATACCAAATAATACTTTCAATTCTAAACAAGTCCAATGAAACAACGGATTACCTGCAGTGGCCGGAAAGCAGGTTGCCCATGCATTAAATTTTTCTTCATCGCTCTTATTGCCGGTGATCAATGCCTCTTCAATTCCAAAAATCCGCATTGCCCGGTGCTTATACGGATCATTTTGCACCCAAAGCTGATAGATATTCTCGTATTTTTTATTTGTGGCTAATGCT
>JBGSMI010000307.1:0-8772 GCA_041740215.1 Ferruginibacter sp. | reverse complement strand
GTGTGGAAAGTGCTTTATATGAAATAGAAAGACAAACACAATATGCCCAGGGTAGCAGTATCAATACTTACTCTACAACCAATGAAGAAAGCTGGGGGCCAAAAATCACTGGTCAGCAAATCACCAATTGGGCTGGCACTTCCTATTCGGCTGCTGCCCAAAATCATGTAGGCGAATTTTTTCAAAATGGTTTGAATGTAAACAATGCCTTAAGTTTATCTGCCGGTAGTGACAAAGCCCAGATTAGGGTATCTTACAATAACTTAAGTGCAAAAGGGATCGTACCCAATAATAAGCAAGACAGGCATTCCTTTACTGTTAGAGGTACAAGTGATCTGGGCAAATTAAATATAGATGTAAAATTGAACTATATCTATCAAAAAATCATGAACCGTCCACAGGGTGGCGAAGAAGGACTCAATCCTTATTCAAATGTATTGCGTATGCCCAGTACAGTGCGCAATGCTGATTTGCAGAATTTTTTAAACAGCAGTGGTACATTTCCACAGAATAATTTTTTTGCACCCAACAATGCCATTATTAGTAATCCATATTGGATGACTAACAGAGTAACTCCAAGTGAAATAAGAAACAGGTTAATAGCAACTACCACTTTGCGTTACAACATCATTGGTAAACTGAATCTTACAGGCCGAATTGGTTTAGATAGATACAATGATGACAATGAGAGGAAATTATTTGCTGGTACTCCAACACCATTTACTCAAAACAGTGTAGGAGGAAATTATACATTTGATAAGTTTTCTCAGAATGAATTAAATATGGATGCTTTCTTTGATTATCAGGCAGATCTGTCTAAGGATTTTTCTATTAGTGCTTTATTGGGAACGTCATTGCGTAGAAATAATATAGAAGGTGCAAGCGGAAGTGCAGGCGGGCTGGATTTGCCGGATTTGTTTGTATTGAGCAACGGAAAAGCCATTACTGCTAATAATTTTTTGAATAGACAAGAACTACAATCTATTTACTCTACTTTACAAGTGGGTTATAAGAATGCCGTTTTTCTTGATCTAACCGGCCGTAACGACTGGGCTAGCACGTTGCCTGCGCAAAATAGAAGTTACTTTTATCCTTCTGCTTCTTTAAGCACAGTGATAAGTGATTTAGCCACTTTGCCAACATGGTGGAATTATGCAAAATTAAGAACCTCCTACGCTTTTGTTGGTAAAGATGCCAGCCCTTATTCTTACACGCAGTTACTAAATGCTTCTCAAGGTGTTGTAGGTACAATTTTAAGAAATGATGAAACTTTAGTAAATCCAAATTTAAAACCTGAGCAAACAAGGGCGTTTGAAATTGGAACAGAATTAAAATTCCTGAAAGGAAGAATTGGACTCGATTTTACCTACTATAATACCAACTCAGTTAACCAAATTATACCATTGCCTCTGCCAGTTAGCTCAGGCTTTACCCGCAGACTGATTAATGCTGGTGAGATAAAAAATACCGGTATTGAGATATTGGCAACGTTGGGTGTATTAAAAAATGACAATGGCATCAACTGGGATGTAATATTAAATTACAGTAGAAATAGAAATACAGTAGTGAGATTGGATGTTGCTCAAAAGCAATACCTGATTGCGTCTACCCGTGTTGCTGATGTAAGGGCAGATGAAGGAACAAGAATGGGTGAAATGTTTGTAAGAGGTTTTGTAAGGGATGCCGCAGGCTTAATACAAGTAGCGCCAAGCGGATTACCACAGGCTACTTCAGCCAGATCGATGTATGCTGGTAATATTTTTCCTGATTGGACAGGCGGTGTAAACAATGTAGTTACCTACAAGCGATGGAGAGTAGATTTTCTCATTGATGCAAGGGTAGGCGGTGTTGTAGCATCACATACACAAGCAGTTTTGGCAGGGCTCGGTAAACTACCTGAAACAGTAGCCGGAAGAGATGGTAATAATTATATAGCTGAAGGTGTGCTTGCTGGTACAAAAACACCTAACAATATTGGTATTGACCCAAGGAGTTACTGGCAGTTGGTTGGTGGTCGTGCAAATCCTATTGGAGAAATTTGGGTTTATGATGCCACAGCCATCAGACTTCGTCAATTTACATTGGGGTATCAGTTGCCTGCATCCGTGATAAGCAAATTGAAATTAACAGCAGTTGATGTGTCTTTATATGGAAGGAATCTTTTCTTCCTACATAAAAATGCTCCATTTGATCCGGAAGTAGGTTTAAACACGGGCCTTGGTGGACAAGGTGTTGATTTTTATTCTTTACCTACTACCAGAAGCATTGGCTTTAATATTAATGTATCATTCTAACATTTTAAAAAAAAAATTATGAAAATAAAATTGGTAAGTTTCGCCCTTGCGGGACTCTTATTTCAAGGGTGCACCAAAAATTTTGATGAGATCAATACAGATCCAAACAGACCATCTCTGAGTAATCCTGCCGTTGCAGCGGGTGCTGCTAACGCATTGTTCTCTTCTGCGATTTCAAGGGGCTTAATGGAGGCAGGCGAATTTCAGCGGGTGCAGGCATTGTATGCCGATTTATATGGACAACACTTTGCAACATCACAGGGGTATTTTGCCAGCGACCGTTATCAAATAAACCAGGGCTGGTTAAATTTTGGCTGGAATTTATTTTATCCAAGAGATATCAGAAATTTGGTGGATATTATTAAAAGCGACAATGCCAGCAATAATCAAAAGCAAATTGCAAGAATCTGGAAGGTATTCCTGTTTCATAGAATGGTTGATTTTTATGGAGATATTCCTTATTTCAATGCAGGTGATCCAACAAAAACGGAAACATTTGATAACCAGAAAGACATTTATTATGATTTCTTTAAAGAATTGAGTGACGCAGTTGCCAAGATAGATGGTAGCGGCAGCTATGATTCAAAAGATGTGATTTATGGAGGAGATGTTGCTAAATGGAAAAAATTTGCCAACACACTCAGATTGCGCCTTGCTTTAAGGGTTTCAAAGAAAGATCCGGCCAAAGCCAAAACAGAAGCTGAAGCCGCTATTGCAGCAGGAGTTTTTGCTGCCAACGCCGACAATGCTATGGCAAAAGTGAGTAATATTTTACCAAATGCATATAACCAGATTAGTGGCTGGAATGAGTTTAGGATGAGTGCCAGTATGGAAAGTGTATTAGTTGGTTACAAGGACCCTCGTGGTACTAAATATTTTTCACCAGTGCCTGCAGGTGCCGCTCCCGCTTATGTTGGTAAATTAAACGGTATTCGCAATGGTACTTCTTCTGCGGATTTAGGTTTGCCAGAAAATTCATTTGGTAACAATTCCAATGTAGGGGCAGACTTTACAGTAGCCAATATGAATACCAATGCACGTATTGTATTAACGTATGCTGAGGCATGCTTTTTAATGTCGGAAGCGGCATGGAGAAGTTATTCAGGTGCCAGCAATGCGAAAGATTGGTATGAAAAAGGAATCACCGCATCTGTAGCTCAGTTTAGCGCTACGCTACCGGTAGGATATCTTAGTAATATAACCGATTTACCTATTACGCCTGCTGAAACGCCAGGACCAATAAGCACTTTACCGATTGCTTTTTCTGCTGTAACCTCAGAGCAATTTGAGCAAATACAATTGCAAAAATGGATCGCAGTGTATCCTGATGGATTTGAAGCATGGGCTAATTTCAGACGCACCGATTTGCCTAAATTATACACTCCCGCCAGTTATGATCCTAGCAGTGATGTAACTCCGGGTGGCTTTATACAAAGAATTCCGTATACAGATTTTATGAAAGGTCTGAATGCATCTGGTGTAGCTGCTGCTGAGTCAAGAATGGGCGGTGCAGGGCAAAAAGTAAAACTTTGGTTTGCCGGAGGTAATTAATTTAAATATTTTGGTAAGCATTCAATAATACTATTTTATTTGAAAGTCTTTATCTTAAAAAGGGGTGGCGTTTATACGCTGCCCCTTTTTTTCAGGTAGCAATTGAATTTTTTTGAGAACAATTTGAGATAAACGTAAGGTATTTAAATAAGGTGTGCCCTTCAGATTTTATTCAGCGCAAATGAAGACTTTTAATTGTTTGGTTTTCCTTTAAAAATTTGCTTCGCTCTTTTAACAATAAGCAGCTTAACTGCATAAAAGCGCTCCCCGTAGTGCCGGTTTGTTTTGCGTTTTACCATTACCCGTTGCGTTCATTTTTTAAAGTATTTAATATACCCGGCAAAGACGATGGCCTGGAATTTATTCTATTCACTTCTCTGAAATTTCGGAAAACTTTCCTAGTGAGTATTGTCCTACAAATTGATAATAATTCTTCGTTCGTAACCATTTTTTGTAGACAATCCAACCTGTACTTTTATTACAACTCGTTGCAAAAGCAATTGTGATTCAACCTTAGAAAAAATTAAAGATTAAATCATCCTAATCTTTAGAAAATAAAGCTTTAAATGGAATAAAAGTTGGTACTCAGTTATTAAAAATAATTAAAAAGATGCGTATTTGTTTAAAAAATGATATTATCTTTATTGAGGGATTAAAATAAATGTAAAATGATCTGTTGATATATGGAAAATGTTGCACCGGTTGGAAAACAATCAAAATCTATGAAGGGATTTGCTACTTTAAAAGCGTATGCATCGCTTTATAAAAACACCCTGCTGGACAACGTGCTACCTTTTTGGCTGGCCAATAGTAAGGATACACAAAACGGCGGTTATTTCACTTGTTTGGATCGATCCGGAGAAGTGTACGACACGGACAAATTTATGTGGTTGCAAGGTAGGGAGGTTTGGTGTTTTAGTTTTATGTACAATGAGGTTGAGCATAAATCAGCCTGGTTGGATATGGCCTTGCATGGCGCAGGCTTTATGCAAAAGCATGGCCGGGATGAACATGGTAACTGGTATTTTTCTTTAACTGCCGATGGCAGACCGTTAGTACAACCCTACAATATTTTTAGTGATTGTTTTGCCACGATGGCCTTTGCAGCACTTGATAAAGCTTTGCCATGTGACAATCATAAGAAGATAGCCTTAGATACATTTGAAAATATTATCCGCCGGCAGCATAACTATAAGGGACAATACAATAAAGCTTATCCCGGCACCCGTAATTTAAAGAATTTTAGTTTGCCCATGATATTGTGCAATTTGTCTTTGGAGTTGGAACACATCATTGGCAAAGAAAGAGTAGATAGTTCTATACCAGGATTAATTCATGAAGTGATGAATGTTTTTTATCAGCCATCGCTTGGGTTGATATTAGAGAATGTATATGAAGATGGTAGTTTTTGCGACAGCTTCGAAGGCAGAACGATGAACCCAGGTCACACAATAGAAGCAATGTGGTTTATTATGGATCTTGGCAAGAGAATGCAGGACGAAGCCTTAATTGCAAAGGCCTGCACCATTATGTTGAATACGCTGGAGTATGGCTGGGACAAAGAATACGGTGGTATTTTTTACTTTTTGGATATACAAAACAAGCCACCAATGCAACTGGAGTGGGACCAAAAATTATGGTGGGTGCATGCAGAGGCATTGGTTGCTTTGGCAAAAGGATATGCTTATACCGGCGATCAACGTTGCCTGGATTGGTTTACAAAAATACATGATTACACCTGGGCTCATTTTAGTGATCCTGAATATGGCGAATGGTTTGGCTATTTAAACAGGCGTGGAGAAGTGTTAACAAATTTAAAGGGTGGTAAGTGGAAAGGATGCTTTCACGTGCCCAGGGCTTTATACCAGGTTTGGAAAACTTTTGATTCAATTTAATTTTTTTGTCGTGAAAAATTTATATCACCTTATTGTTATTTGGATGCTATCTGCATACAGTGTGAGCTTGTTTGCCCAAAAGCAACTGACTACGGATGTATTGGTGATTGGCGGTGGAACTGGTGGAGTAGCTGCCGGTTTGCAAAGTGCAAGAATGAAAGTGAATACAATTATCGCTGAACCCACAACCTGGTTAGGAGGGATGTTTTCAGCCGCAGGTGTTCCTGCATTTGATGGCAATCACAATATGCCATCCGGCATTTGGGCCGAATTCAGGGAACAGGTGTATAAAGTTTATGGAGGTGCAGACAATGTTGCAACAGGTTGGGTAAGCAATACCTTATTTGAACCACATGTGGGCGATAGTATTTTAAAAGTAATGGCAGCTACTGTCCCCAAATTGAAAGTTTTATATCAATATGAATTTGTTAAAGTAATTAAAAGTGGCACTACCATTAAGGGGGCCGTTTTTAAGAATAGCCTGTCAAATGCTACTATTACCATTTTTGCAAAACAGGTAATTGATGCTACTGAACTGGGGGATGTAATGGCCAGTGCTGGTATTCCTTTTGATGTTGGCATGGAAGCAGATAGTAAAACCGGGGAAAATGTAAATGTTCCGGAAACAAATGATATCATTCAGGACATAACTTATGCTGCCATACTAAAAGACTATGGCGCTGAATCTGATAATACGTTACCAAAGCCGGATCATTATGATCCCATGGAGTTTGATGGATGTTGCAATGAATTTTGTAGCAAGCCTGAAAAGCTTACTTCAAATGTTACTGCACAAAAAATGCTGGACTATGGAAAACTGCCCAATGGTAAATACATGATCAACTGGCAGGGTAAGGGAAACGATATTTATTTAAATCTCATAGCACTATCCAATGCGCAAAGGCAGGAGGAATTGAAAAAAGCAAAAGCAAAAACAATTCGGTTTATTTATTTCTTACAAACACAGTTTGGTTTTAAAAATCTTGGTTTGGCAAAAGATGAATTTCCCACGGAAGATGATTTGCCGCTGATACCATATCACCGGGAAGGGAGAAGAGTAACAGGTTTGGTTCGCTTTAAAATCCAGCATATTTCCAATCCTTTCAATGAAGAGTCACCGTTGTACCGAACCGGTATTTCGGTGGGTGATTATCCTATTGATCATCACCATAGAGAAAACCTGGCTGCACCTCAACACCTGGGTTTTTATCCTGTTCCTTCGTTCAACGTTCCGCTTGGCGCTTTAATTCCTGCTGGCTTTAATGGAATCATCATTGCAGAAAAAGGAATTAGCGTAAGCAATGTAGTAAATGGTACTACCAGGTTACAGCCCTGCGTAATGCTAACAGGTCAGGCTGCAGGTGCTTTAGCGGCACTTTGTATAAAGCAGCAAAAAAATGCAGCCCAAATTTCGGTAAGAGATGTACAAAAACAATTACTAAATAGCAAGGCCTACATCATGCCTTACTTTGATGTAAAGCCAGCCCATCCTTTTTTTACAGCCATTCAAAAAATAGGAGCTACTGGCATTCTGAAAGGTACAGGACAACCCAATGCCTGGGCAAACCGCACCTGGTTTTATCCGGATTCTACAATTGAAGCAACTACTTTTTTGAAAGATTTTAAAGCATATAAACCGTTGATTTTTGAGTCAAAAAATAGATGGATAACGGTCAATGACTTATTTGAAATCATCGCCTTGCAGCAATCTTTGGGTAAAAAAGAAGCTGTAGAAATGAAAGCAATGCTACAAAAAAGCTGGATGGTTGCAGGTTTAAAAGAGGTGAATTTAAACAGAAATATAAAACGTTTTGAAGCGGCTGTGATGATTGATAAATGGATAAAACCATTTGAAACCAGCGTGGTTGACCACCGGGGGAATTTTAAAAATTAAACAACAACTACCAATAATTATTACACAAAAAAAACAGACATTATGAGAAAGATTATGCTAATGCTGCTAATGCTTTTTACCAGTTTTATGGGTATAAGAGCGCAGGACATGAATGTAACCGGCAGAGTTACGGATGCAGTTACAGGTTTACCTGTAGAGTCTGCCTCAATTATAATTAAAGGAATAGGAAGAGGTGTGGCCACCAATTCAAATGGTAGTTTTTCTATTACCGTAAGTAAAGGCTCCACACTGGCGATTAGTAGCCTTGGCTTCGACACGAAAGAAGTAATAGTAGCCGGGGGTATTTTAAATGTTTCATTGACCAAACAAAACAACAACTTAAGTGAAGTGGTGGTGGTTGGTTATGGCACCCAAAAAAGAGCCAATTTAACCGGCTCGGTAGTTCAATTGAATAATGAGGCGCTCATCAAGCGGCAAGTATCAAGTGCGAGTCAGGTGTTGCAAGGGCTTGCACCGGGTGTTACGGTGCAACAGCAATCGGGTAAGCCAGGTGCCGATGGAGCGTCAATAAGAATACGTGGGGAAGGTTCAATACTAGGGAATAGCAATCCCCTGATTATTATCGATGGTTTGCAGTTGCCAACAGGTACCGGGCAAGATGCTTTAAACAATCTTGACCCAAATGTTATTGAAAGTGTAACAGTTTTAAAGGATGCAGCATCAACAGCTATTTATGGTAATAGAGCAAGTGCCGGTGTAATATTAGTCAAGACAAAAAGAGCTACAAAAAAGGGGTTACAGGTAAGCTATAATAACTTTTTTACAAATCAGGGATTTACCGCATTACCTGAACGTGTTGGGGCGATAGACCACATGGAGTTAAGCAACATTGCTTATTTAAACCAATTTCCTACTGGTAACGCTTTACCATTTAGCTTGGCAACTATTGATAAGTATAAGACTACAGCTCCCAACAATTTTGATGTGATAAATACGGATTGGGAAAAAGAAATATTAACCAATAATGGATTTATGCAGAATCACAATGTGCAGCTAATGTCTGGTGGCGAACGGGTAAACATTTTTTCTTCTGTCACCTTTTTTGATCAACAAGGGTTAATTCAAAATAACAGTTTCAAAAAGTATGACATTCGCATCAATCCTGAATTCAAATTAA
>JBGSMI010000286.1:0-36745 GCA_041740215.1 Ferruginibacter sp. | reverse complement strand
AACATATCTTGAGAAAACGGAGATGGATGCTTTGCTAAATGCACCAGACAAACAAACAGATCAAGGGAAAAGGGATCATGCGATCCTACTTTTTCTTTATAATACCGGAGCAAGGTCAGACGAGGCTGCACAATTAAGGATTGAAGACATAAATATACCTCACGTTCCAAAAAGAGATTTATCTACAGTACTTATCAGGGGCAAGGGAAATAAGTTAAGGCGTTGTCCACTATGGTTGCAAACACTCGATGAGCTAGGTGGATTAATATCTGGCAGGAATCCTTCGGAACATGTATTTTTAAATCGCCGCAAACAGCCAATCACCCGGTTTGGTATTCATACAATGGTCGTGCGGTATGCAAAACAAATTACACAACAGTTGCCATCAATAGGAAAGAAGCGGGTGAGCCCGCATACAATACGTCATACCACAGCCACACATTTATTACGGGCAGGCGTAGATATCAATACCATCAGGGCATGGCTTGGGCATGTATCTATCAACACAACAAATATTTATGCTGAAGTTGACCTTGAAATGAAAGCCAAAGCGCTGGCTTGTTGTGAAATTACAGAAGGAGCTAAGCCAATCCACTGGCGGGATAATAAAGATTTAATGAGCTTCCTGAAGTCTCTTTAAGCAATCATATTTTTATGTTATCTTGTACTCGAAGAAAGCTATTGATAAGCAATATACAAACCATTCAACAACACATAACTGGCTTGACAACATATGACCTCAAAATAGGTGAGTTCGACCATTCAGATTCCGGACAAATGAATGTGTACCTCAACTATTATAAAGACCACGAATTTACCAAAGGCGACAATGACCCCATCGGTATAATTTTATGCTCTGGTAAAAATGAGGCATTGGTTAAATATGCTACAATGGGTTTGCCGCAGCAAGTATTTGTTTCAAAGTATTTAATCAATTTGCCGAGTGAGAAGGAATTGCAGAAGATTATTGAGGAGGAGAAAGAAAAAAGGTTATAGTTTTTGGTTCCTGTCTAAAATGCCAGGAAAAGGTGTTATAACAGTGGCACAAATCACTCCATTTTGGGTGGGTTGCTGCAATTGATTATTTTTAAGTTGTGGCAATGCAAGAGTTGGCCTCAAGCAATTGGCAGACCTTAAATTACTATTATGACAGAATGGATAAATCAAAGATTTGGGGTTAACTTAAATGACAACGACCTTACAAGCATAAAAGACTTTTCCCTTGTATGGAATGTTTTTGAAGGAAATGTTTTTGCAAATAGGTTTACAATAACCAGGGCTGAAACGGAAATAAATAATAGAGTATTTGAAATTGCTGAATTCCAAGCATTCCTTGACTATTTCAAAATTCGTTATGTTCAGAACGGTGCAACCAATGTTAGGTTTGACAATTTACATTTTAGACCTAGCGACAGGAAAGTTTTTGTGCAACAAGTATTGCTTGACACATTAACAGACATTCGAGAAATAATTTTAGCAATAACAATTATAATTTATCGCCTCCGTAATAATCTTTTTCATGGACTTAAAGATATTAGAGTTATTGACCAACAACGAGATAATTTTAATCAAGCAAATTCTTTTTTGACAACTCTACTTAATCATTTTTAAATTTTTCGCAATGATAAAAACCTTTCAAGGTGGCGTCAAGGTTGACCATAATACAAAACCTCTATCCTATTCAAAAAGAGTACAGCCAGACTTGCATATTGGATATGACTATTACGTTTCATTTACCAATAACAATGTTTATCCTTGTACACTGCTTGAAATTATAAATGAATTTGACAAAACAGAGGTAAAGATTGGAATACCCGTGAAATCTAAATCAAAAAAAGGGTTCATTGACGGGATTGGTAACCGCAGTTTTTACTTGACACAGACTAATATTGTTTACGCAACTGAAATCGGCTTAACACCAATTGACGCTGTAAAAAATCAAGTCGGCTAAAGTTCTTTCGACTTTGCCAACAGCCAACATGGGCAACCTGTGAGACAGCTCAATCATTTAACCAATCAACTATTGACAAAATTTTTACCTAAATAAAAAAAATAAAAATGACATACCAAGAAAGGTACACTGAACTGTTTCAAAAATATGAAAGTGTTACAAAGGCTTTACATGAAGCAACACAAAAAATTTCATTCCTTGATGGCTTTGGCGACACAGGTGAATTAGGCAGCTACCTTAAAGCCCAAAGAGAATACAGATATGTCGAAAGAGATTTTCAACAGTTGCTTAAATATGTAACTTCTAAAAATCTTAATCCTACTTCAGAATATATTTTAGGGGACTACATGTACGGCATCATTAAAGAAGATCAACAAAACAAGGGCACTCCTTGGAAAGATGAAGAACTTACGCCAAGCACAAAAGGAGGAGTAAGAGGCTATGAATCTTTAATAGGGCTTACAAATGACGGCGAAATAAACAGAATGATTCAAGGTACAGAGTATAAGTTTCCAGTATTAAATTTAACTCATGGAAGAGAGTGTTATAATTACTTAGCAAAAATGTTGCAGAACGGAGGAGGTGATGGATTTGATGTAAATAATCTTAAGTTTGATAATATTGACGAGGTTAAACAGATCTATATAAAAGTAGTTGTCACAATTTGGCTCTAACAAAATGAAAGATTAAGATTAAAACATGAAAGGAAAGCAAACAGCATTATTTGAAGATAGATTCTTAGAGTCTTTTGCTGGTCTTTCAATAATGAAAGACCCTAAAGTTGCAATTATGGAATTAATTGCAAACTCATGGGATGCTGGCGCATCAATTGTTCAAATATTTTGGCCGTTAGAAAATGGTGACCGGTTTTCAATTCTTGACAATGGTCACGGAATGACGGAAGCTAATTTTGAAAAACGCTTTAGAACATTAGCATATAATAGAGCAACTCATCAGGGCTTATACGCAGAAATCCCCAAAGACAATATAAATATTGCTAAAAGACCCGTTTTCGGCAGGAATGGAAAAGGAAGATTTGCTGGCTTTAGCTTTGGCGAAGCATTTTTTGTAAGAACATGGAAAGACGGTCACCAAAATATATTTAAAGTTTTTATCGATAAGGACAATGCCTTGGCATTTCAAAAGGTTGGTGAAACCAAAAATAAAGATGGGCATGGAACTGAAATATATATTGATAAAGCGATAAAGCCATTTTTATCCGATGCTCAAATAAGAATAGAAATCAGCATGCGATTTATGACTGACCCTCACTTTGAATTGTCAGTAAACAACGCTATGGTTACTTTTTCAGATATACCCGAGGATAATGTAGAGGTATTTGAAGTTCCTGTACAAGATGTTGGTGTTTTGAAAATAACAGTAATTGATGTACAAAATGCTGACAAGACTACTCAACAACATGGAATTGCATGGCATGTCAATAGAAGGCTTGTAGGAGAATGCACATGGAAAGGAAGTGGACAGGAATATTTAATTGACGGAAGAAAATCTGTTGCAAAACGTTACACCTTTATTGTTGAAGCCGATTTTCTAAAAGATAAGGAAGCTGTCCTTCCAGATTGGACAGGTTTTTATCCAAACAATAAAGATTACAATCTTTCTTTCATTGAGGCACAAGAAGCAATCAAAAATCATATATTACAACTTTCAAAAGACAGTAGAAAATCAACTTTTGATGAAATAAAACAGGCAAATAATCAAATTTTAAAAAAAATGGGATTTGAAGGCAGAGTGCGTTGGGAAAAATTTGTTGAAACCGTTCAGGAAGAATGTCCATCAATCACTGACGACGATTTGCAGAAGCTTTCTACTGTTTTAGCAAATCTTGAAAATAGCGAATCAAAGTACAGCCTAATTCAACAATTGTCGGAATTCAATACTCAAAATTTAGACGATTTAAATTCAATTTTAAATAAATGGAACATTGATTTAGCAAAAATTGTTTTGGATGAACTTGAGTATCGACTTAAGCTCCTAGAACAATTAAGGATTAAGGTCAAAAATGACAACACAGACGAGGTTCAAGAACTGCAACCTCTATTTCATCGAGGACTTTGGATTTTTGGTCCTGAATATGAAACAATTGATTATACTTCAAACGAAGGGATGACGTCTGTTATACAAAAACTATTCGGCGTAGACACTAAAGGAAAAACAATAAGACCTGATTTTGTTATTGTACCCGATGGAACTGTTGGATTTTATGGCTATCCAATGTATGACGAAGATGGTGGTGAAATAGGAATCGACAAACTAACAATTGTTGAACTTAAAAGACCAGGTGTGCCAATTGCTAAAGGCGAAAAAGACCAGCCCTTAAAATATGTTGAAGAGTTATTTGACAAAGGGCTAATTAAAAACTTCACGAATATTACATGTTTTGTATTAGGCTCACAAGTAAGTCAATTTCATTCTGGAATTTCGACAGAAAGAGACGGGAAAATTAGAATTATTCCTATGGATTTTGACACAGTAATTAGACGAGCAAAGAGTAGGCTTTTGAATTTATACAACCGTGTCAGTAATGCTCCATTTCTTGAAGACACAAGAATTAAAGAGTTTTTAAAAGAAAAATCACAGCTTGAATTGTGGGATAAATAAAGGCTGCACACAACATTCGTTGGTGGCAATTAAAACGAACCTCACTACACATATGACCCCTATTTACATTGACCTGCATATTCATACTTCAGAAGACCCCAATTCTTTGAATAAGTCTTATGATATTGATTTGTTAGATAAGAACATTCGAAAGTTTACAAATAACTCTGACTATCTTATTTCATTAACCGACCACAATACAATTAATGAAGACATCTATCTAAAGGCAATTAAAAAGGGAATTAACATAATTGTTGGCGTTGAACTACATATTAAAAACTATGATGATTGCCCTGCTTATCATAGCCATATTTATTTCAACTTAGAAACTATTGACAAGCTTGTTTTGAAAGACCTCAATAAAAAGCTAGACAAGTTGTATCCAAAAAAAGTGGTGAATAAGGCAGACAAATCAATACCTAAAATTGATACAATTATAAACCTATTTGATTCTTACGATTTCCTATTACTTCCTCATGGTGGGCAGTCTCATTGTACATTCGACACATCAATTCCAGATGGAATAAAGTTCGACACAACCATGGAAAGAAGTATATATTATAACCAATTTGACGGCTTTACTGCAAGAGGGAATACTGGACTGGAGAAGACGCAGCAATATTTTAAAAAACTTGGGATCTTTGATTTTGTAAACCTTATCACATGTACTGACAACTATTGCCCAAAAGATTATCCAAACGCAAAAGCTAAAGACGCACAACCATTCATTCCAACTTGGATGTTAGCCCAACCAACTTACAATGGTTTAAGATTGTCGCTATCAGAATCTTCTAGATTAATTTACTCAGCTACAAAACCGCAACTCTGGTCAGAAAACATTAGGGGCGTTAAACTCAAAAAAGCAAATATTGATATTGACATTCAACTTACACAAGGATTAAATGTAGTCATAGGCGGTTCTTCAAGTGGAAAAACTCTATTAGTGGATTCAATATACAGAAGAATAAGCAACGATTTTAGTCAAAGTAATTACACACATTATGAAGTTGAAAAATTAGAAATTGATAACCCTTCAGGAGTGACGCCACATTATTTGTCTCAAAACTATATAATGAGTGTGGTAAATGAAGCAACCGATGATAAGATTGACAATATTGAAATAATCAAAAATGTTTTTCCTGGAGACAGCGATATAAGAACCAAAATTGAATATAATTTAAGATCGTTAAAAAAGCAACTAAAGGAATTAATTGAATGTGTAAAAGTTCTTGAACGGGAAGACAAGATTTTGAAAAAAATACCTGTTCTGTCGAGGTTAATTACAACAAAACAAATTGAAGGAAATGTATTTGATAAGCTCCAGCCAACCTCTAAAGAAAAAAATGTAATCGAATATAAGGAACAATCTTATGAAGAACATACCGATGTTCTTGATGAAATAGAATCAGTTTTGGCTAATAACCCCTTTTTCAAGCATGATAAAACTTTAGTTCCGAAGCTAAAAAAGGAACTATCACAAGTGTTAAATGCTTCAAATTTTTCTACAAGAATAAAGAACATCATTTCAAGTGAAAAACAAAAACTAGATAGGGAACTTAGGGATAAAAACGTTGAAGAACAATCCAAGAAGCAAGAATTTGATAAACTGTTAGAATCAATTAGAAAGTATTCAGCTTTTACAAAGAAATTCAAAGCAATTTTAAAACAAATTTCGGTGTATAGTATAAAATTCGACTCGGAACAAATTGAGTCAATGGGACATAAACTTTACATCGAGAATGGGTTTCAATTAAATAAAGATATTTTTCTTGAGGTGGTAAACAAATACTTAAAAACCGACAATAAAATTGACAAATTCAAAAACATTACTCCAGAGTCACTCTTTGAATCAAACTACAAAAAGCAAACCCCAAAAGTTCAGGATTATGATGATTTTGAAAAAAAGATTTACAAAGACTTTGAATCATACAACAAGAAGCAGTATAAAATCATTACAAATGACAACAGAGAATTTGAAAGCCTTAGTGCAGGATGGAAAACCTCAGTAATACTTGATATTATACTAGGCTACGAAAAAGACATGGCTCCAATAATTATTGACCAACCGGAAGACAACTTAGCGACCAACTACATAAATGGTGGGTTGGTTTCAGCAATCAAGAAAATAAAAGGGAAAAAGCAAATTATCTTAGTTTCACACAATGCTACCATACCAATGTTAGCAGATGCTCAAAATATAATTTTGTGTAATAATGTGAACAATAAAATACTTATACAATCAAGCCCTTTAGAGGGAAAAATAGAAGACAAAAATGTCCTTGACCATATTGCTGAAATAACTGATGGCGGGAAATCATCAATAAAAAAGAGAGTAAAAAAATATAACTTAAAAAAATTCACTGAATAGTATGAAGCTAATATTTTCAAAAAGTAAGGAAAGCGAATTAACTGTAAAACTTGCCATTGGCACAATCGCCGAAGATTTCTCTTATATTGAAATGGTTAAGCAACTTCTCAAAAAGAATAAATTCGAAGACAACCAATATTCAGGTTTGTCCTCAGAGGAAAAGAGCAAAATCGAAGAGATGCTTAAGAAAATTAACCAAGCAGTAGAAGAGGACGAAGAAGAATAGCTGCCAACAACAAAAGGCTTTTTGCTGGGCGAAGCACGACGTTGAAACATCAGCTATTTGCATTGCTATACTTTGGCTTTATACTGACATTGAAACATCGCTGCAATATTTTCCATTGCATATTTTAGGGACATTTTGTTGAAATTCCGTAACAATATTTTAGCCATACAGATGACAGTTATTCTGTTGATTGCTGCATAAAATAAAAGCCATTTACCGAAGAACGGTTTATGCCCAAGTTCCTAGATTTAAAATTATCTTCCACTTTCAAAGAATGTAATGATACAAATTAAAAAAGTCAATATTCTTCTCTAGTTTCGATATACAAAAAAATAGGCCAAGTGGTATTGATTGTAATTATATAAAACCTTGTTCTACCTTACCTTTTGGATGTTTAATCACTAACAGCTAAAATAACAACTGAAAGTGATTCCCGATGCGTTAATTGATCGTGATCTCAAGAACTAGGAGTACCCCATCATTATCGTTATCAAGCTTAAAAGTTCGTTAGTAGAATTAGATTTTGGAGTACTGCTTGTCTACGGAGAAGCAGGCAGGTAAAATTAAATATTATGAGTACAGAAAGTAATGTTTTTTCACAAGGAGGAGGCGGAACGCATTTTGAATTTGAAACGCAGACCGCATTCATGGTTATGATGCTTATTGGTGCTTTCATACCAGGGAGTGAGGAAGAACGAATAATCAGATTACGTCAGCAAAGCGGTTCTTTAGGGTATGCTACAGATGATGTGTTGTTATGGAGTAAAGACAATGCAGCACAGGAGCGCCGATCATTGGTCCAGGTGAAGCATGGCATGTCCATCACCAATTCCAATGAAGCATGGACCAAGGTCTTAACCGACGCATGGAAAGATTTTAATAATGCTGCTTTATTCGATAAGATAAATGACAGGATGATTGTAATAGTCGATAACCTTTCTACCAAGGAAAGAAAGCACTTAAAGGAAATGATAAGCTGGGCCAAAGCAAAATCAAGCCAAGAAGATTTCCTTAATGAAGTAACAAGAATTAAGGCGAAGAAAGAATATTACGACCTATTCGAGACGATACTTAAAGAAGCGGGTTTCAATCCAACGGGCGAGGAACTGTTTTTATTTTTCAAATGCTTCGATATCTGGGAGTTTGATTTAGGAACATCGGCCAGTGTGTGCTATAATAATTTTATAAATCTTATTGAAATGGCGAAGGCGCCTGGCACTCATTTGCTTGCTGTTGAGATCTGGAATAAGCTGTTCACTGCAATCAGCGGTTCTGATTTTAAAGGCGGAAATATTGAGTTTGAAACAATTCCTGCGCACCTTACTGCATTATTCAACAGGTCTTACTTTCCCGACATACAAAAGCAACTCCTGGCCATTAGCGATGAGAGCAAGGAGATACTGGAGCTGATACATGATAAAATCGGTGGGGTAACAATAGACCGTTCCGAATCAGTAGAATCGGCCATGGAAGAACTGGGCAGAAATCAATTCCTGATCATATCCGGCGAGCCAGGATCAGGAAAGTCTGCGATAGCTAAACATATCATTGAAAAGCAGCCGGGATGCTTAATTGCATTGAGAGCAGATGAGCTTACTGAAGGTAATCTTATTGATCTGCTCAAAAATAAAGGAATCAGGTTAACCGTTAACGAATTCTTCAATCACTTTCCACTCCAGGCAAATTATATCATCTATGTTGATGCCTTGGAGAAATTACTTGAGGGAGAAGGCAAACCCTTTCAGCAACTGCTTAAGCTTTTGAAAAAGCATACGGATATCAAATTGATAGCAAGCTGCAGGAACGCAAACTTTCACCTGCTTGAAATAAAATATTTTTCAGAACAAAAATTCTTTAAGGCCGATGTTGGTTTACTCTCTGACAGGGAACTTACAGATCTAGCAGAGCAGCTACCGGAATTAAAGCCTTTGCTGGAAAATAAACGACTATCGGCGTTGATCAGGGTGCCTAAATATCTTGACTTTGCTTATAAGGCTATCAAGGTCTCTGGGAAAGATTTTTCTGCCGTAACTGAAGCAGAATTTATCAATGACCTATGGGATATCATTGTCGAAAATAAGCTGAATGGGCTTACCGGCGGATTTGCACAAAAACGTAGAGAAGTTTTCATTAAGATCGCAGTTGACAGGGCAAAGCAGATGATCCCTTTTGTAGCTATTACTAACTGCGATACCGAAACTCTTGAAAAACTGGAAAAAGACAATGTTATCATTCGTTCAAGACAAGGAACCTATGCACCCGCACATGACGTTCTCGAAGACTGGGCATTGATAAGGTATGTTGATGACTGCTTTATACAAAACGGGGGCAATGATAATTTCCTTCCGTCTTTGGGAACTGAGCCAGCTATGCGCCGGGGTTTTCGTCTTTGGGTAAAAAATGCGTTGAGCGAAAGTAACAAGACCAAAATGGCTTTCTTTTCGGCCAATCTTACCAACCCGGTTATTGACCGTTTCTGGCAAGATGAATCGTTGATCGCATTGTTACAATCGGATTATTGTGAAACTTTCTTTAAAGAAAATGAGGGTTTGTTGACAGCAGATAATTTCGTACTGTTTTTTCGAATCGTACATGTATTAAGAACAGCGTGCAGAGAAAACAGCCTGAATACCTGGGCTGAACGCAATTATATTCCCGTAGGGCCTGGTTGGGAAATGGTAATTGGTTTTATAGCCAAGTTCAAAGACAAATTACCCGAGGCCAAGTATAGTCTGCTGCTATTCACGTTAGAAGACTATTCAAAATTATTGTCCTCGCTGGAAAACGACAAAGTGCTTTTAACTGATGCAGGAGTGGCAAGCCTTTTTTTGCTGAAGTATTTTAATGGTAAGGTCCAGTATTGCTATGACGACCCTATCGTTTTGCGTTGCGTAAAATTGATCTTTGATTTTAGTGGCGGTATAAAAGATGAAATCCTGGAACTGTTCAGGGTTTCTGTTGAGATGGATGATAAAGATGACAGATCTGGAAACTGGATCGAGACCAGGTATTACCAAAAGTTAATTACTTTGGCTCTGAGCGGCCTAACTGTCGGAATGCTCGCAAAAGAATACCCGGATCTTTTGATTGAACTGGCCAATAAAAGATGGTACCATACTGAAAAAAGAGAATTGTCTGGAGGCATGTTTTCTCACACATTTGATCACAATGAGGAACTATCAATTCAATATGGACTATATAAAGAAGAAAATTCATATTCAACATCGAGTGCTCAAAAAACCTTCGTGTTATCGCTGATGCGTTATCACCCGGAAAAGGCGCTGGATTTTATCATCGGGTTCATTAATAACACAACAGATAAATTTATTAAAAACGCTAGATTAGAAAGTGAGCCCCGGGCAAAGTTCACGATCGAGCTTCCTGATGGCAACTCAAAAACTGTCAGCGGTGTCCCAGACTTTTGGGTAAGTTACCGCGGCAATTCCGGCGGGGTTCCAAAATTAATTGAATCAGTTTTGATGGCCCTTGAACGGTACCTGATTGAACTTGGGAACACCGGTGCTGTAGCTCAAAACGAATTCCGGTCATACCTGAAAAAATTATTTTTACAGAATAACTCCCTTTTCATAACATCAGTATTATCCTCGGTATGCCAGGCACATCCGGCTCTGGCGGGAGAATGGCTGCTACCACTTTTTACAAACAAAGCATTCTTTGAGTGGGATGTATCAAGGTATACCAGAGATATGGTTCATAGTTCTATTGGTGGCAATGATGATGAGTACTCCCTGGAGCGAATAGATGCCGATCGAATGCAACATAGAAAGCAATATATGCCTGGCCTAAGATCATTTATTACGGAACCTGTATTGTATTCAGAGGGACTGGCCGAAAAAATATTCGCCATACTCGACAAGTTCAGAGCCGTGGTGAAAGAGGAAGAGTATCAATGGAGAAGGATCTTGGATGATATGGACCTCCGCACCTGGAAGTTAAAACAGATAATTGAGCAGGAGGATGGAAATAAGGTGGGTGTGCTTCAACCTGAGTACGCAGCTGATGTTGCGAAGAAGCTGGAAGAAAGCAAAAATGAAATGCCATTTGATATTCAGGATATCACTGATACCAACTGGATGAACAAGGTAATTGACGGTTCAGAAAAAATAGAAATTGCCCAGTGGAGAAAAGTATATGAGCGCTATATAAAGTTGCCTAAGTTTATCTGGCACGAACATAACCCGGGGATGCTTGCATCGATTGCTATTCAATATCTCTGGAATGAACTCCCCAGTGATGAGAAAAAATGGAGCACTGACATAGTGCTGACAGGATGCGAGAAAATCCTTACGGAAAAAAGTTATGGCAGCGGAACAAGTGTGTTTGACAGCGAGCCTGTCATGACCGGTTTACCCTTGCTTTCATTAAAAGTTGATGACGGGCTGGATGAGAAGAGGGTTGAAAGACTTATGTTTGATTTCCTGCTGAAGAATTTTTTCAATGATCCCCGATACGGTAGTTTCCTCAACTCCATCAACAGTAACTTATGGAAAGTAGACCCGGCGAAAGCTGCAAAGTGGTTGCAGATCCTTGTCACTTATTCTTCCTTTGCTGCAGAAGATAGACGTGGCTATAATGGCTACGAAAAAGAACAGCAGGAATTCCACCATAACTTAGAAGCGCTTTTTGAGGGGACTTACAATGGCGGTGAAGAAACGAATGTCGAAGACATCAGTGCAGCAAATTTTGATATGCGTGTCTTGGCAAAGGCGATCAGGATAATACCAGCAGAGAATACGCCGGATGGACAGATCACTTTTATCAAAAAGATGATGAATATCTATACCGGTTACATGGACAGCAAAGACTCGTTTAGCAGACGTTCGGAAAATGAAGGCCTAGAACTTGATGTTAAATTTGCTTTGGCAGAGAAAGTCCCGCAGATCATTTTTCGTAATCCCGAAACTGCCGGCAAGCAGCTTTTAGATTACGTGTTAGAGCAAATTACGACAGAGGACTTTCTTCAAAAATCCATTTCCCGTCATGAGAGCAGTTTTGAATTTTTTCGCGGGATTATCAAGGATATCATTGTTCTTGCAGACCAATCTGTACACACCAAAGGCAAACAAGAAGCTTTTGCAAATTTTAATGTGATATGGAGACAGATCGATGCTTTCCTGACCGAAAAGGGATCGTTTATATTTTCTGACTTGCTACTGCTGAATATTGAGTGGAAAAATGGTACCCGTGACTGGGAACCGATAAAAAACATGAAGTCACTTCTTGAGGAAATGATCGAAAAATATGGCTATTTCCAGCCGGCGGCTGTGATCAATCTGCTTACTCATCCGGGCAATACCATCCTAATGCCTAATGGCATATCAAGCCTGGTATCTTTTCTTAAAAGGCCTCCAGCCCCGCCTTCATTGATGTCAATCCCTTTTTCTGAAAAACTGATGTTTCGCATATATGAGTATTACCTTGACGATTTGAAAGCTGACAACGCCCTGCTACAGGATTATTTGTGGATGCTCGATCAGCTCGTTGCGCTTGGGTCTTCTGATGCATACTGGATAAGAGAATTTTTGATCTCTTTCCGGAACAAAGTCCTGTCTTAGGAAGGTCATTCAGTTTTGTTGCTTTTTAAAATGGCAACTTCATCATTGATGAGCTTCTTGATTTCCATTTTAACCTGGTAATAATTATCAAGTACCTGTTGCTGGGAAACATTTGATACCACAGGAATCTCTTTATATTGGCTCACTTCCTCATTCAGTTTATCAGCATCATTAATAATCTCTGCATGAAACATCTTTAGCTTAATTTTTTCCTCCGGATTATCAGCAACTAAGCCAACAAACTCACCCGATGAAAGGGCAGCAATTTTGGAAGCAGGAATAGCACTATCCAGCTGCTTGGAATGGCTGATGGAAGTGTCTGTACGGTTTACGGAAACACTCTGCCTGTCCTGCATTATTTTTCCGAAACGTTCTGATAGCAGTTTAGAAGTTTCACCCATCACCTGACCACTGATGATGTTACCAGTGATGTTGACTATTACATCTGCCTGTTCTTTCCCATAATCCTTTTTCAACTGACTGAAATCTTGCATGGCTAATGTAGTGGCAACTTTATTACTTCGTGCAGTAGCAATCAGGCTGTCCATGTTGTTGAAATAGATGGTTGGAAATTCATCAAAAACCAAACTGCATTTCAGCATTCCTTTTTTATTTACCTGTCTTACCAATCTTGAAATGTACAGCGATAAAACTGCTCCATAAATTTGTTGCTTCTCCGGGTTGTTACCTACACAAACAATTTTAGGATGCTTAGGGTTGTTGATGTCTAATGTGAAATCGTTGCCTGATAGCACCCAATACAACTGCGGCGAAGCCAATCGAGCCATACCAATTTTTGCAGAAGCAACTTGCCCCTCTAATTGCTCCATAGCATCGTTTTGATAAGCCGTGATGAAAGGGTTTACCAACACTTCAATTTCAGGTTGGGTATTGAGTATCGGGAACAGTTCATCATAATCAGCCAGCATCAGTTCTATTACATGCGGCAGTGTACAATATTTTCCATCGGCATACTTTTTCAAAAACCAAATGATAGCTGTAACAAAGTTGATAGGTGATTCTACAAAGAAATCTCCCTGCTTGTTTATCCATTCCCTGTTCAATCCCAAAAGTATTGTTCTTGCCGATTCTGTTGCATCGGTAATATCATTCATAGTATTTGGATCTAAAGGATTGCAGCGATGCGATACAGAAAGATTATCAAAGTTGATTACATAGAAAGAAGGCTTTACTTGATACTTGTGTTTGTTTTGCTGCAGCCAGTTGTAAACTATTTTAGAAAGATCATCGTATTTAAAATCATATACAAACATGGCAAAGCCCTTTTCGATATGCTGTTTGATGACATGCTGAATTACAAACCAACTTTTACCGGAGCCAGGACTACCAATAACCAATAAACCTCTGAAAGGATTGATGATATTTATCCAGCTTTTTCTTACCCTACTTTTTAAATTATACCGGGTAGGAAGATTGATAGAATATTCATTGGATAAAAACCTTTCTTCCTGCGGAAAAGTTTCATTCAAAGAATTGAAAATATCGTTTGATAAATTCAGGCTGATTAACCGGCTGAGCAAATTACCACCGGCCAGCATTAGCAAATATCCAATGCCAGTTACGGCCATGTAAATAATGGCTATATTGTCTACTGTATAATTCAGGCTTAATAAAATTTTACTCCCAAAGAAAAGTAGTAAGCCGATCAGTAGATATGCCGTAACAGCTTTCCAATTTATCTTTTCGTCTTTTTTGCCTTGTGCTCCCAATAAAGAAACCACTAATAATCCAATGGCCATAAACTTTGAAGTATATTGATTGTTAAATAGGCCAGTATGCATGATGTTCGTCATCAACCTATCTGTAATCGTACTTTTTATTTCCCAATGCTTAAAAGCAGCATAGCAGTAATAATAAAAATGCAGCAGTAAAATAAAGATGCTGGCAAATCTTGTAAAGTCTAATATCTTTCTCAGCCCCTGTTCGTTCTCCCCGGTATGTGACATAACTTTAGTTTTTATAAATTAATTTTCTTCTTTTTCTTTCTTTTCTTTTTCAGCAGATTGTTTGGTGTATTATCGTATTGTTCTTTGACTGATAAAAGCACATCTAATAAGTTTTCGTTTTTTGCAGTAGTTGAAATGGTTTTGTCCTGCTGTTTATTAAGGTCATTTTCTTTAAGTAAAACACCTGAAGAACTACTGCCTTTTGTTTCGTCCTGGGCAAGTGGATTTTCATATACTACAGCCAGCTTGCTTTGCAATGCAGCCGCACTATATCCTTTGCCTAAATCACTGCCATTAAAAACAACTTTGTTTTGGTTGTCAACGAAAGTGATACCATACAACCTGCCTTCTGCATTTTGTCTTAGAGCGGCATAAATATTTTTTTGGTTCAAAGCAGCTACTAAATTTTTCATACTTCCTGGTGAAGTTTGCAGGAAATCATCAATAGCATTTTTAGTTCTTTGTTTCAATGGTTCTTTTGCAACTTCATTAGCGGTAAATTTCTTTTCCAAATTATCTAAGATCGGTTTACATCCGATTGAGCTTGCTTTGATGGGCACTCCAACCTTATTGCCATCTGCATCCAAAATCCGGTAAACCAGCCCACGGTTCTTATAAATCCTTCCTTCTTCTTTGCCTCTGTCTGCAATCACATTGAATTGTTTTAAAGCTGCATTAAATTCCGGTAAAGAAGTAAACTTGTATTGATTAAATACCGCACCCACCACATTTGAAATACTACGCTTTGTCTCAGACTTTCCATACAAGGCTTTTTGTGCATCCAACGGCTTAATGCCAGGCTTCATTAATTGCTGCTGCCGTTCTGCTTTTACTAAACCATATTGTTGCTCTATTTCTTTTCTTGCTTTTTCAGATTGATTCCTGCCGATGTTGTGGGTGTTAATCCTGCTGCCATCTGCTTTAATGGTGGTACTTACAATGTGAATATGTGGATGCCCAGCATCTTCGTGTTTGTAAACAATAAATGGCTGTTCGCCGAATCCAATCTTATTCATGTACAATTCTGCAATCCTTAAAAGCTTACCATCGGCTATTTTTTCTGAGGGGTCAAAGTTTAGTGACACATGCAGTGTTTTAGTTGTCGCCCTGTCATTCAAACTATTCAATCTTTCAAAGCCATCTAATTTTTGATAAAAGTTCATATTCTTTGCTTCGTTTAAATAATTAGCTGCATGTAAACAAACTGCGTTTCCTTTCTGCACTTTCTTTTCGTTGTAGTTCAGTGCAGCTTCAATACTTTTCGGTATGGTTATTTTTGCAACCATTGTTCATAGAGTTGACTCACCTTTAATTTTATTTCTTCCACCTTATTCACTAAACTCTTTTGTAACCCATCATACTCGTTCACCCAAACCCTGAACTCTGGTATCTTATCCAGCAAGTGTAATTTGTGTACTGCCTGGTTAAAATTGTTGCCGATACCATTCAATTCTTTTTTTAGCCCTAACATCTCTTTTAAAAAATCATCTGCTGACTGGTTACGATACTTTACTGTAACAGGCTTTTCCAAAGACAGCTTTCTTACATAGCTACTGAGGTATCTCTCGGTGGTTTTCTTTCTTAGATTTTCTACCTTTTCAAATTCGGTATTGTTCATCCTTACAACCACCATTTTATTTCTCACTTCGTTTTCCTGCTTCTTCATATCTCTGAGTTTTAAAAAATCTGTTTCAATTTTTAATGTCTTTCACAATCCCGAAGCGACTCCGGAGCGAAGGGCAAGATGACCGAAACGTATAACGTTTGTACATCTTGCCATGTGCAAGACCCGGCACATTACGCCTTGATAAAGATTAATGCTTGAAGAATTTGTGAGGATATGTTTCGGAGATACTTTGAAACATATAAAAGAAAAAGCCAGAAGGCTATTACTAAAATTACTTGAATAGATTTTTCCTCTTTCCTCACATTCATTTTCACTATCAATCTACCAAAAGATATAAGACAAATTTTATACCAATTACAAGCTATATGCTGCTAAAATTCAGTCATGTTAATAAGTTCGTTTTGCAGCATATAGCAATTAAATTATTATTGTGATATGAGAGATGCCCTAAAGAACCTTTTTAGCAATCAAATTATTTTAGAAGATAACAGCCAGTTTTATTACACAATTACACCTTGCGAATTGACCAATGCTTTGGGCAATATTATAGCTGTTTTACAGGAATATAATTTTACTAAAAGGGATGACAATAATGGGCAAACTTTCTGCAAATTATATAAGACAAAAGAAAGCAATTGGTATGACTTTGAGGATGCTAAAACAACTGTTGAAAAAGGAACGTTGAGACTGCTTAAATCTGCAATTGATGCCAAAGAAAGTAAAGCAGTTGCAGGAATGTAACGTGCTGTAAATTTTAACTTACTCAAGGCTCATTTAGGTAAGAAAAAACTCCACAAATTCTTCGCCGTTAGTATCTTTCACCAACTGAATATCATCTCCAATTTCATACATATAAGTGTAGATGCCATCGTCTTTAATATGAAGGAATCTGCCTGGCTTATTGATTGAAACAGGGTATTTTGAATACCATTTTTCAAAGTGATTTTTTGCATCAATTTGTTCAGCTGGAATTGTATCTAGATTGATCACCCTATTGGTATCATCGAACAGATGATCTAGCGTTAAAACTCTTTCTTTTTTTACCTCATTTTTGTTTTTACTTAATGTCCTGTAATGAGGAGCTTCAATCCGGGTTAAATAACTTGCGTGGGTTGGTAAATCCTTATTAATTTCCTGTACAAAATAAACTGCTATTGCCACATTTTCCCAAGGCTGGGAGTTTTTCTCTAAATGAGTTATTACTGCAAAAAGACTCAGCGCATCCGAATCCAGCAAATAGCTGAGCATTTCATTAACTGAAGCTGGAATAAAACCGATTTTATTTCCCTGTAAATGCAGTGCAATGGCGCAGTCATCATATTCATTTTCCGGATCTCTTACAAGTTCCAGTAAATCACCTTCTTTCATACTGTCCAGCAACTTCATTCCTTCATAATGGCGAAAGCCAGCTACAAAACACTGTAGTAGGTAAATTTTCCTGAAATCTTTGGTTAATGAAACAGGTAATTTTCCAATGGCAATAGAAGCAATAAGTTGTTTTAAAAAGCCCGAACGGTTCATGTTAAAGAAATGATTGGTTTAAATTATTATGAATTTGTATTGTAAAGTCATTACTCATATTTTGGCTCCTTTCCGGAAAAAAATAAATTTGAAATTTGCTATAAACTTTGGCAAAAATAGTATAAATTTGCCAAAGTTTAGTATTTTAGCCAAGCATTTTTAACCTTTTACGATTGTCAATGACAGACCATAGCCAGATCATTTTAAATGCTTTACATTCCCAGCAAACTTTGTCAAAAAGTGACCTTTTTTCTTATGTTTACCGTGCCGACCCCGGCATAAGTCTGTCCACATTTACATGGAAGTTGCATCAATTAAAAAAGCAGGGTTTAATCAACAGTCCAAGTCAGGGAATATATAGCATTATTACAGAAAATAATTTTACTCCTGTTGTATCATCTTCGCTAAAGCGAATTCATAATAAAATTTCCAAGGAATTTCCCTATGCACAAATCTGTGTTTGGGATAGCAGGTGGTTTAATGATTTAATGTTACATCAGCTGTTCCGCTATTACCTGGTAATTGAAGTAGAAAAGGATTCAACCGAGGCCGTTTTTAATACCATGACAGACGTCAGCAAAAAAGTTTTTTTAAATCCCACCGAAGATATTTTCAATAGGTATATAGCAAACTTCAATGAAGTCATAATAGTGCAGTCATTAATATCGGAATCCCCCATTATAGAACAGGGCGGAATTAAGATTGCACCACTGGAAAAATTGCTCGTGGATTGTGTTGCTGACAAAGACCTGTTTGCTGCACAGCAAAGTGAAATTGAATTTATTTTCAAAACAGCACGATCAAAATATTCAATCAATACAAGTAAAATCAAGCGATACGCCAGACGGCGAAACCAGCTTGATAAAGTTGAATCACTTTTAAACAAAACATTGGCAAATAAATAGAGAATTTGCCAAACATTAGTTAATGATAAAACCTTCAACATATACGCTAGAATGGATTACCGGCTTGAGAACCAAGCTGGGTAAAAAAGTTGACCCAAAAATGATTGAAAAAGTCATTAATGCTTTAGTGCTTTTAGAACAATTAAGGATAAACAATCTTGATTTAATATTCAAAGGTGGTACGTCATTGTTACTCACTGCAAAAAGCCCTAAAAGGTTTTCAATTGACATAGATATTATTACCAATCACACCGAAAAGGAAATAACTGCTGTATTAGATAAAATTATTGGAAATGGGCTTTTTACCAGATGGGAATCGGACAACGACCGAAAGACAGCTATGGAGGCACCGGTTACACATTACAAACTTTACTACGAAAGTAAAATTGACACAAATTATGGGGAGGAGCCTATCCTGTTAGACGTTCTTCATACACCCAACCCTTACCCAAAAGTAATTGACTACCCAATAGAACACGAATGGCTTGAATCTGAAGGCGAAATAACGCTCGTTAAGATACCTGTTTACGATTGTATACTGGGCGATAAATTGACAGCATTTGCACCCAAAACTACAGGCATATTATACAGCAAGGAAAGGCCTGTTGAAATTATTAAACAGTTATATGATTTAAGCTTTTTATTTGATCAAATTGAGAGCTTGCCTTTATTGAAAGAAAGCTACCTGCATGTAGTTGCCGAAGAACTTCGGTTTAGAAAACTTTCTTTATCTCATCAGGAAGTACTCGATGATACGATTGAAGCCTGTTTTGTAATTGCAAACCGAAAGCCCAACGACGAAGAATTTAAGCACCTGCACCGGGGCATAATAAACATTACAAACTTCATTATTGATCGCTTTAAAATAGAAGAAGCCATTGTAGCTGCTGGCAAAATTGCGTACCTGTGTTTAGTACTTAAAAGTGAGGAAGAAATAGTGATTGAAAAATTCAAATCGCCAGATCAAATAAGAGAATTAGCAATTACTAACCCGGAATTTAATTGGCTTAATAAACTAAAAAAATCAAACCCTGAAGCTTTTTTCTATTGGGAAAAAGCAATAGCACTAAAAAACTATCTGTATGGCTAAAACAAAAGCAGAACCAACCGCTGAATTGCAAGAGGAAGTTGTATTGGAAGATAACCAGATTATTTGTCTCTTAACTGGGGATATAAAATCAGCGAAACCAAAAGAGGAAACTTTGCAATCTGTAATTCGCATGCTCAATGAAGAGTATGGATTTGACATGACGGATATGCAACGGGATTTCACAATTGCTGGCTTTGATCCGGACTCCGGTAAGGCAAAAAAACAAAGGATCGATCTTGTTGTCTTTGACGAGGGTAAGCCACATGAATAGGAACATTTGGCAAGGGTATGTATTGTTCAAGACGAGAAAATCAAGGAAACTGATCGTAGGAATGGCCTGGAAGCTACTATTCAAAATGCATTAAGCGTATCAGACAACTGCGAATTTGGTCTTTGGACAAACGGACAAACTTATCATTTTCTTCAAAAAACAGAAGATGCCTTTGGAAATATTGATTTCGAAGATTTATCAGATTTTCCAGGAGAAGGACAAACCATTGAAGATCTTGATAGATCAGATAAAATGGTTGCCCGTAAACCGGCCAATGATTCACTGATCCGAGTTTTCAAACGATGTCACGATTACATTTATGGTAATGAAGGAATGAAAAAAACAGCATTTTGGGAGTTACTCAACCTAATCTTCTGTAAAATTTACGATGAAAAACGAAGATTCATTTGCATAGAGACAGGTGAGTCTTATAGAAGAGAATTTTGGGTTGGTGTTAAAGAGCAGAACACATCTGAAGGAAGAGCAAAAGTAGCAAAGCGAATTAAAAGCATTTTCACTAAGTTAAAAGGAGATGAATTATTTTCAGAAGTTTTCGATGGTAATGAGCAAATTAGCCTTACTGATAAAGGGTTAGCATACATAGCTTCGGAACTAGCCAAATATTCATTTTTAGATGCGACCGTTGATGTAAAGGGTGTTGCATATGAAACAATCGTTTCAAATACTTTGAAGCAGGAAGCCGGACAGTTCTTTACTCCCCGGAACATCGTTAAATGCATGGTTGAAATGTTTGATCCAGAAGAGAACCAGCGAGTACTAGATCCCGCCTGTGGTTCGGGTGGATTTCTGGTAATGGTTTTGGATCACGTAAGAAAGAAAATCGTGAAACGGCTACACCCTAAATTAGAAGGTCCTTGGCTGCAGGAAAAAATGAACAGCCCGGAGGTTAATAAATTAGTTAGAGATTACGCAGAACAATATCTTTTTGGATTTGATTTTGATCCCGATCTAAAGAAGGCAGCTAGAATGAATATGGTGATGGCCGGTGATGGACATGCGAATATCTTCCATATTAACTCCCTTGCGTATCCTAATGGGGATAATGAAAACGAATTACAAAAGGTGAAGGAAGCAGTAGCGAAAAGTGTAAAGAAAAGTGCAGATAAAAAATCCTCGTTCACTTTTGAGGATGCAAGAGGAAAGTTTGATTTGATCTTTACCAACCCTCCCTTTGGAACGAAGATCCCAGTGAACGATCCTGAAATTTTAAAACAATTTGAGCTCGGACAAAACTGGAAAAAAAATGGGTCAGGTGTATGGGATAAAACAGGCATCAGCGCTAGCGAACCTCCGGAAATTCTCTTTATCGACCAGTGCTGCCAGCTTCTGAAATCCGGGGGGAAAATGGCAATAGTACTGCCAGATGGAATACTCGGTAATCCAAACACAGAGTACGTAAGAGATTGGATATTAAAAAACTTTAAGGTACTGGCCTCCATCGATTTGGCTGTTGAAGCTTTTTTACCACAGGTGGGAGTACAAGCTTCTATTTTGTTTCTCCAAAAGAAAACACTTGATGAAAAACTTAAAAATATCACTTATGATGTATTTATGGCAATTGCAGAAAAGTTAGGCAAGGACAGAAGAGGAAATCCTATTTATTGCAAAGACCAAGATGGGGCAGAATCACTTTATGAAAATGAAAAGCAATATCTCATCACGAACAAGTATGGTAAGAAAGAATTAAAATCAAGAATCGAAAAAATTAGGCAATTAGACGACGATCTCCCAGCCATCGTAAAAGAGTATAAAAAACAGTAACCACCTTTAATAATTAGTATGAAGTCAGCGACTATCAATATAAGAGAAATCGAGGTGAATGGCAATATAATCAAGCCGACCTATCACCTTAATATCGGGAAATTGCGAATCTCAACTTCTCTTAAGAACGGTGTCAAAAGTCGAACATTAAAGGATGTTACCAGTGACGTTTTTACCGGAGGAATATTCAAGAGAGTGTTTATTGAGAATTCCGAATTTGGAATTCCTTATATATCAGCCCAGCACATGATGCATTTTAATCCCCGGGGGGAAGCAAAAATAATATCCAAAAAATATACTCCTCGGGTAAGCGAAATGACACTGACTGAAGGACAAATACTGGTTAGTTGTGCTGGTTCGCCAGGATCTATCGGAAATATCCGTTACATATCGAAAGACATGAACGGATTATTAGGATCGCAAGATATTATCAGAGTAATGCCAGATGAATCAAAATTACCTGCAGGTTTTCTCTATGCGTATCTTGCATCTTCTACGATTTACAACTATATCCAGTCTTACATCTACGGATCAGTAATCCCAAGAATTGAACCAAAAACTTTATCAAAGTTACCGATACTGGATTTCCCAAAAAAGCTAATAGCAAATGTTGACGAGCTGATTAAACAGTCAAATGAATTAAGAGCAAAAGCAAATTTAGATTTGGCAAAAGCCCAGCAGATACTGGAGGATAATATTTTTGAAAAAAGCCAAGAGAAATATTACTCAACAAAATTCATGTCATCTAGCAAGTTGTTGAGTGGCTTTAATAAGCGAATCGATGCAAATTTTCATATTTACAAAACCCAAATTGAACAAAGGTTTAGAAAATCAATTAAGAAGGTTCCATTGGTTGATTTGGTAAAAACACCAATGTACACTGCTCAACGTGGAAAAAGGAATTACGTTACCAATGGTATTCAATTTTTATCAACTGGTGACATTTCAGAAATAAACCCTTTGCTAGTTAATAAATTCTTAAGTTGGCAGACCGATGGTTTAAAAACGTTAATTGTTAATGACAACTGGATATTGGTTGCTAGCTCAGGTTCGGAAATTTTGGGTAGCGCATTTTTAGTCGATCAGACTTTCGACAAATCCGCCGTTAATCAACATTCGATACGAGTGATTATTGATGAATCAAAAGTATCACCTCTCTATGTTTTTGCCTATCTAAGCTGCAATAAAATAAAAGATTATGTCCGCTCTGGAATTTATGGTTCTGCAATTCTAACTATTAATGAAACTTTTCTTGGAACAATAGAAGTTCCGATAATAGGTGAAGAAAATACTAAGACAATTATTGAGCTAGCTCAGTCATTCAAAACCAAAAAACAAAAAGCAAGTTTTTTAGAAAAAGAGGCAATCGACTTAATAGAAAATCAAATTGAATCATGGCAGAAATAAAATTTTGCGGCAAATATCAAGGCCCAGTAAATAACGGTGAGGAAAGACTTTTGAATTTTTTGAAGGTCAATCTTCCTGATGATTATTACCTATTGCCGGGTATTGAGATACCAAACCTGAATCCCAAAAATGGCCAGGTTCAATATCTTGAAATGGATTGCCTTGTTATAACCCCACATGCCATTTACAATATTGAGAATAAAGATTATGCCGGACGCCTGGAAGGTGATGATAACTTCTGGTATCATAAGGATAGGGAAATGCGCAATCCGCATAAAACAGTAGGGTTTAAAAGCAGGGTTCTTGCCAGCAAATTAAAAGCCATCAATCATAGTTACGGGCGGGCTTGGGTACAATCCCTCGTTACACTTTCTCACCCATTGCAAAATACGTCAGGTATTTGGGGCGATCATGTAAAAGCAACTTTTCTATTAAACGAAAAGCTGATACAGCATATTACTAACCCATACAATGTTTCAAAGTTAAAAGATGATATAAAGGACATTTATTTATCTATCCGTGATGAGATATGTGGAACCGCACAGCAAAGAAAGCCATCTCAAAAAAGAGAAATTGAGGGTTATGAGATTATAGAAATTCTTGATCAGGACCAAAACTATACAGAATATTTAGCTAAACCGAAAGGTGTAACCTCGGCTGTTAGAAAACGTATTAAAGAATATGCACTTGATTTACCAAGTTTGCCAGAAGAGCTTCGTGAAAAAAGAGAAAAGCAAATCAAAAATCAATATGTCGCACTCAGCAGAATCAAAACCAACCCATTTATTTTAAATGTATCCTTTAAAATAGACGATGAAGCACATCGTTTTTTTGAAATAACAGATTACCTCGATGAAAATAGTTTGAGGGCAGAACTGAAAAGGAAGACTTTTACCTTTCAGGAAAAACTATCCATCATTGATAACTTAATTACTGCCCTCACAGCGGCTCATGCAGAAGGCATTTACCATAGAGATGTATCTCCCGAAAATATTTATCTAACCGGCGGCTATGCATGTTTGGGCAACTTTGGCAAGTCTTTTTTTATTGATCATCATTCTGAAGGATATACCGTTCAGGCCACTTTAACGGAACAAACTGCTACTGCTTACCATGCTGTAGAATTACTTCAAAAGGACTCATACCCTTCTTCAGATATTTATTCACTTGGCGTATTGGCCTATGAGTTATTTGTAGGTAAAGTACCTTTCGCATCGCCATTTGAATTGATAAAATTAGGTAGTAAGCTGCCAGATAATCTTCTTCCCTCTCACGTAAATCCAGCGCTTCCAAAATGGCTGGATGAACTATGTAATCAGTGTATTAGAACTTCCCCGGAAGATCGTTGGGTAAGCCTGAAAGAAATGCAGGATTTTCTTGCAAAACAATCCATTGCGGAAGTTCCAAAGGAGGAAACCAAATCGGCTGCGTTACCTGCTGCTGAACAAACATTTGATGTTGGTAGCCGTATTCTGGATTATACCATTTATGGAAAATTAGGTAGCGGCGGTTATTCGCAGGTTTATAAAGTAAAGCACAGCCTTCGCAGTAATACAATTTATGCGTTGAAAGTTTTTCATGAAAGTGTTCATGCTTCTTCGGTGATGGACGAATACCAGGCCTTGGTAAATTTACAGCACCCCAACATTGTAAAGTTTGTATGGAATGGTACTTTGCCATCCAGCCAATTTTATACTTTAATGGAGTATTTAGACGGCGAGAATTTAAAGGATTATGCAAAAGGTGAAAAGCGCTTGCCGTTATTTAGGGTTTACCAGGTTGCCAAAGATATTTTAAGTGCATTGGTAGAAATGCAGGGGAAAAATCCACCTCTTTACCACAGAGATATAAAGCCACAAAATATTGTTTTTGATAATGAAGATAGATTTGTACTGATCGACTTTAACGTTGCATCTGCACTTGAAAACAATAAAGAGCATGTTGGCACCCAT
Source organism: Ferruginibacter sp. (assembly GCA_041740215.1). Lineage (GTDB taxonomy): Bacteria > Bacteroidota > Bacteroidia > Chitinophagales > Chitinophagaceae > Ferruginibacter. The sequence continues at coordinate 11,480 of JBGSMI010000286.1, read as the reverse complement.
CCTTACCTGGCTCCTGACCTTGTAGCAGATGGTTACAAAGTAAATTGGGATAAATCTGCAGATCCGTTTGCATTAGGTATAACCTTGTATGAATTGGCTTGCAAAGCTTATCCCTGGAATGGCTCTATTAAAATGCCTTTGCTTGAAAAACCGCCCGTACATCCCAGAGAAATTAACTCCTCACTATCAGATGAGTTCGCTGATTTTTTGTTTAAAGCGATACAGCCAAGATTTGATGATAGATTTAAAGATGCAGTTGAAATGCTGGCTGCTCTTGAAGCCATTGGTGATAAAAATATTTTAAAAGCGGAACCTACGCCAATCGAAGAAGGAAAGAAAGATGGTTTTGATGGAGAGGATTTTGTGTCTTATTTAAATACACTGTTCAGTCAATCAAGACATGGAAATGCTGGCACTCGTGCTGGTGCCAAGGAAGAGCCTTTTGATGAGCTTACGTATACACCCACCAAATTAGATAGTAAACTTATCCCCGATATACTGGATGGAAAATACAAGCTTGTAATCATTACCGGAAACGCAGGTGACGGTAAAACGGCATTCATTAAAAAGATTGAAAATAAGGCCCAAAATAAACAGCCACTGCAAAATAAAAATGGTGCAAAATTTATCATAGAAGGTGTAAATTATCAGAGCAACTATGATGGGTCGCAGGATGAGGCAGAGCGAATAAATGACCAGGTGCTTAAAGAATTTTTTGAGCCTTTTGAAAACTTGTCATCATATAGCAGATCTAAAGAAGGAAGGATTATTGCTATAAACGAAGGAAGGTTGGTAGAATTTTTAAAAACCTCTGGCAAATTTGAAGGCCTTGCAAATAAAATAGACGAATATTTTTATAAAGCTGGTAGTGTAGATCTTCCGGAGGGTTTACTCATTATCAATTTAAACCTCCGATCTATAGTAGCTTCTTCCATTAACACCATAAGTTTATTCAAGGCACAAATACAAAAACTAACTGATAAGCAACTTTGGACTAAATGTACGACCTGCGCCTTAGCTGAAAAATGCTTCATCAAGTACAATGTGGACACTTTAAGTGATACTGCAGCTGGCGATGAAATTATAAACAGACTTGAATGGCTGATTCGGATAGTTGCCTTAAAAAGAGAATTGCATATTACGATGAGGGATTTAAGGTCCTTTATATCATTCTTACTAACTAGAGATTATAATTGCACCGAGATTCCAGCATTGCATGATCGCATACAAAATAATTCAGAGTGGTGGAAACTGCATTACTTTAATGTAACCGCTGCAAATGCTGATGATAATGGCAATCAGGATCGATTGGTTCGTCTGTTAAGGGAAACCGATATTGCAGCAGTCTCAACTCCTAATCTGGATAGGGATTTATTTTTCGGAAATCACAAGGATAAATCATTTATTGAATTTGCCGATAGAACGTTTTCATTACTATCTCAATTTAATGCAAGCAAGGTATTTGTTGCTTCGCATGACCAAACGGAAGATGTCTTAAATAATATGCTTGAACTTCATAGGGTATTTAAAAGGCACCAGTTTTTTGAAGGTAAAATCAATTTTTTGCAAAGGCTTCCATACAGGTCTGCTCCGGTATTCCATAGCATATTAATACCCGGAACTATTGCTAATGGCAAACACGAAGCTATGCTTCGTGCTACCTTAAAGAATATTTCAAAAGCGATTTCATTGAATGAAGGTTGTGACAGAGCGGAAATTTATTCAAAGTACCTGGTTCTTTCATCTGCACACATTAATGACCCATTTGGAAAATCATTCAGGCTATTTCCCCTTAGTGATTTTGAATTAGTTATTAATGAATCTACTCATTTGGTTGACTACCTGGAGTATGAACCAGACAGTTTGACCTTCAGAAGTATTTCAGATAAAAAAGTCAGTCTCTCAGTCTCACTAGACCTTTATGAAATGCTTAGTTTTATTGGCAAGGGCTACAGCCCGTCTTTAAACGATTTGAAAGGCCGTTTTGTAGAACTGCAAATATTTAAAAATCTACTTGAAAACAAGCCGTATAAGGAAGTGGTGGTAACCAGGGACAACAGAGAATTATATATGGTGAGCTACAATGAAACTAACCAGCTTCAAATAAAAGCCTTAAACCTATCAGCATCTTAACATGAAAATAAATCAGCAAGAAGCCATATTTCGAAATGAATTAATTTTTGCAGCAGACGCAAAAGCTGTAAATGTTGAAAATATTCTTCTCAACCTTTTTATGTTGCTTAATACTAACGGAGTAAGGCCAAAGCAACTGACCGTGTCTGGAAGTAAAAAGGATGTTGATATAGATTCGGTGAAGAGAATATTTTTTGTGCTGGAAGAGCGTGGCGAAATTATAGGGTTCAAAGAAAATCCGGAAGCTGTTGAGTTTTGGTTGCGGTGCAACCTTCTGAATATGGTAAACCGTGGCAAAATCGACAAAGAAAAAATATCATCATTGCGCCCAATACATTTAGAAAGCTACAAATTGCGAAATGCTGCAAGTGCAAGGGATTATAATACTGCTGATCAGGTTTACAATATGCTCAATTTTGATCCACTTGTAAGAGATGAACTTAAAAAATTCCTCTCAGATGGCTGGGATAAAAATACTAACAAGATTAACCTCTATGAGAATATTGATGTTGATAGTCTCGGGATATTAATGCTTATAAAAGATATTAAATCTAGAGATTTTATTCAAAGTGGTACTGGTGTTCAAAATATTACACCAATTCTTGAAAAGCAAGCTTTGTTATTTTGTGAGGACGTAAGGAGACTGCTTTTATACAAAAAAATTATACCCCGTAATGTCCTTCTAGATTATTTTAAAACTATTACTGCTTTTCACCTTTCACTTTACATACAGAAGTTAATAGAAGTACTGCCTAAAATGGTTAGTCAGGGTGTAATTAACATTGAAGATGATTGGAGTATCGTCTTGGATGTAACTGATAACTACGAGTCTAAAATAGCGGCTATTTCCTGTTCAGATGCGGACAGGATGAATAACGGACTGTATGAATACATAAAGTCGACATTCCAAATTAATGCCGCTTTAAGGTTTCTTAAATTAGAAAAGAATAATACAGCTAATGTTGAAGCAGCCTTGTCCGCACTATTAAAACGTCAACCTGAATTGGAAATGTACTATCAAGTTCAATGGGATTCCCTATATGCAGCGTGGGATGAAGACGACAGAGCATTAGTAAGCGAATTTGCAGACTATGAGGATTCAAATTTTTCGAAATACACCGAGTTACTAATGAGGTTGAGAGGAAATTACCAGTATCGATTTCACGTCCAAATGATAGATAACTTGTCAAACAAAAATAATGAGCGGGGTTTTATGGCGCAAGGCAGAAGTAAGCGTCACCCCAGAAGATTTGTTTTAGGAACTCGCCTTTTGGAAACTCTTACTCAAATAAATTTATTGGATACAGCCGATAGCCATCTTTCGTCTAAGACTGTTTCTATTGAAGAGTTAATGCAAATATTTAGAGAGAGGTATGGGCTAATTATTAATGGTTTAAATGAACAAAGGTTTGAAAATGCAGACCTGAACACGATAGAGGCGTTTAAAGAAAATGTTGAGGCGTTTAAAAACAAGCTGCGCCAAATAGGTTTTTACAATGACTTAAGTGATGCTTTCATTCTTCAAAAAATAAGACCCCGCTACGAAATATAATAACCCATGACCCATACGCAAAAGTATTACGAATATATTGTTGAACTTATCATTGAAAAATATAAGGGTGAGTTAGCTAATTGCCTGCCTGGACATTGTATTAAAATTACAGGGCTTGGTAAAGAACAGGTGTTGCCATTACTAATAAAAATCAGATCCAATTTTCCTAAAATTGATTCGTTCATACTTTCAGACAATATTGAAGGATCTGATTTTGTTTCACCAACTAAACTTGTAGAACTAAGAAACATAGAGGCAAAGCCACTCCTTGTTGTGATTCCTGCAACCAGCAGAACTGCCGCCGAAGACTCCTTTGGGAATGCAACTTTTAAGGATATAAGTTTGCAAGGAATAGATGCAGACCTTTTAACTCTGCTTCTACTTAAAGCTCCACCTGCAACAATATCGCTTATCGAAGATGTCTTTAACTACCTTGGCTCAATCTCACTGAGTGACCGCATTCAATTTTTGTTAGGGATTGAAGAAGCAAATTGGGAAAGGATAGCGGTCGGGGAAAATCTAAATCACCTTGGTTTAATACCAGACGCTATTTTGTCAAGTGAAGATGCAAAAATTAGAGCGAGACTGAATTTCAATAATATCAGTACACAAAAATTGTCCGACTTTAACCGTACAATTTTTGAGCGGATTAAAGAACTGCCTTTAGAAAGAAATTCAATTCAAAAGGATATCGTTAGCTTTTTCAAGTCATCTGGTAATATATTAAGCAGAAAGGAACTTGTTACAAAAATTAAGACTTTAGAACCAAAACTTAATTTTGCCAATTGGCCAATTCCGGATTTGAATGTAAATACTGTTAGGTTGAATGTGGAAGAAATAAAGTCTTCTGATTTTAAAATAGTGGAAGGTGTGAAATGTCTGCACGTACCTATGGGAAAAAGCTCAAAAGCGAAAATCCGCATAACAACTACCCCTACAATTAAGGATATCCAGGAATTAGCGTATTTCAGGCTAATACTTATGGCATCTAATGGTGCAGCTGGTGAATTTGTTCAGGAATTAAAAAAGGTTAAAAATTCAACCAGCAGACTTCTTTACAAAGATTTGAATTTTACTATTGATGCAAACATTTTAACAGAGGGCACATATTTCATAAAGGTGCTGGCTGAGGACGCAAATAATGTCGTTTTAAATTCTGACGATAGATTTAAAGATGATTCAGTTGAAAAACATTGGCAAGATTTAAAAGCAAGTAACCCAGATGCAGATAAGAATAGTATTGAAAGAAAACTCACTTGTGATAGTGAGGACTTTTATTTAACTGTTACCGATGAAAAGGAGGAAAAGGAAAGTGTTCGAAAGGATAAGCTTAATAATGTTTTTCAAGCTTACTTTAAATTCAGGATAGACCAATTAAAAAATGGGATAATCCTCACTGAACCGATTACTGAAGAAGGAACAAACCAATGGATCGGAAATCCATCAGAAGCAACAAACACAATTTTCCACGTTCGCTATGACTCAAAACACGACTACCAAATAAATTTATCTGGTAAACTGTATCAAATTGAGCGGCTATTTATAAAATACAGCGATCAGTTGGGTCGTGCTATAGCAGTTGCGTCGAATAACCCTTCTCAGGTATCCCTGAGCTCTTTAAAATTTGAATCATTTGATTTATTAAATCAGTTAGCCCCCTCAGCACTTCTCAATGCCAGGAAAGAATTATTTGAAGCCATTAATAATTCAGCGCCAGGCAAATCCGGCGTTCTATTTACTACATCCATTAATGAATTTTATGTTTTAGCGCTCACTTACCTGGATGAAGTATTTAACTGGACTAATTTATTAAGAGAAAAATTTAAACAATTGTCTCCTGAAAATATTCAGGAAGCCAAAGAACTGCATACTTTATTGCTGCAATTACAGTCCCTTGATATTACATCGCTGCAGACAAGGTTGGATGACAACAGGCCGCTTTCTGTAAAATTGCTTTCTCCTTTACATCCGCTCAGACTTGCATGGTTCTTAAATCATATTGATCTGTATAGCGATTGGGAAGGTAAAACCGTAGACAACCCAAAATTTAGAAAAGAGTGGTTTAATAATCTCAATAATTTCTTTTTACAGGATCTCACTCCGGAAAACAATCCGCTAATCTTACTTGATGATGAAAGCAAACATCCATATCAATACGCAGGGGAACTATCTTATGGATGGGGAGTGTATCTAAGTTCGGCAGAGGATGATAAAGAATCCCACGCACTAACTTCAGTCAACAGGCAAATCAAAACGTTCCTTTCAAAAATTCTAAATATCAATAAGGAAAACAGAATTGATAATGAAGTTTCTGAAACGCTCATCATCCGGCATCTTAAAAATTACATTTCTCAACATCCTTATACGGATTGTTTAGTTATTAATATTTTCAATGCTGGTGATGCGATAGCATTTTCAAATGCACTGATAGACCTTGAGTCAGATGCCCTATACAAGCAATTAAGATATGAAATCAGGCTGTTTAAAGGTGACAATAGTATTATTGATCAGGGGGAAGGATTAAAAAATCTATTAAATCCAGAGTTCAATGTGTCTGAAGAGGCAGAAGCATTTTCACAACCCTCATCAAATCGACTCTTTCCCAAATTGCGATTTTCAATAAATTCTATAAGAGAATTTTTAGTAAATCCCGGTGACTTCAGCTCGCATATTAGCTTTGTGATAAGTCCCTTTCCTTCAAAGACCGAACTTTTTAAACCAACCAGAAAAGAAGTATCCTTTTTTTTAAACGGACTTATAGTTTCACCAGCGATTGAGGTTACTGAAAATGGGGGCGAAATTCAATGGAATAAGTTCATTTACCCGAATAAATTTGACTCAGATCAGGTCAACAAATCTGTCAGTATTTTCGAGTCAATTCAAATATTTGTGGCAGGTGCGCTGGCATCTAAATATACTGAAGCTATTCCTGCAACCTCCCTGTTATTGCGGGAGGCCGACAAGGTTTTAATTAATAATATTCATGATTATTCTGATTGGGTTGTGACATTTGACAGGAATCTTGGTCCTGAAGTTTATGATTTACCTGGTAAAGATGGCGAGATTCCGTTTTTGCTTGATTATATACCAGGGGAGGAAATTACAGGAGTTTCAAGCTATCTCACAACAAGACCTACATCTGAAATTGTTGGATTGTTAGGGCCTCATTTCAAAGCCTATGACATTCCTATTGACAGTGAAGGGCATAATGGTATGCTGAGAATGCTTTTGGAAGATCTACGGGCAGTTAGTAGTTCGCTGGTTATGCAACTAAATTCTGGAAAGAACAAAGCTTTTGAGGTAGTTGGTGCTGCCTTCACAAAAAGAGTCCTGGAAAAGAAAGGCATTCTAACAAATTCGTTTCTAATTCCTATCGATCTGCACCAAAATTTATTCGCAGGATTAAATTCAGATAACAAAAGCCGTGCTGACCATTTGCTTGTCAAGATTGATACTGAAAAGAGGTCGATTGATTTCACAGTAATAGAAGTGAAATGCAGAAAGTCATTATCAACTACTGATGCAGCAGATTTGAAAGATAAAATGAAGGAACAAATGGATAATACGATTTTGGCTTTGAAAGAACATTTTGATCCACAGAATTCTGTTTCATCTAATCGATTAGATCGCACAATTAAAAATAAAGAACTTAAATCCTTATTGGAGTTTTACATATATAGGGCAATTCGTTACCAGCATTTGAGCCCCAATACTTCTGAGTATTATTTAACTTTCGTTCAGTCACTTGATTCAGGATTTCAGATGACTTTTAGGGAGCTAGGATTGATTTATGATTTTTCATCGTCCAAAAGGCATCATAAGGAAGAGATAAATAGCGACCTTACCTATTTTACTTTTGGGTCGAAGCTTATTTCGGAGATTTTAAATCCAGATTCGGATTTGAATACAAAACGACTGGAAAAAGCAGATGAGGATTTGGCTATAACTGACTACTTTGGGTCCACTGAAGAATTATCTCCGTTTATACAAAAATTTGCACCCTCCAGTACTGAACCTTACTCAACTCCGTCAAAAGCGGCGCAGCCCCTATCGGTTGAAAATTTAGTAGAAGAACCTGAAGTACCAATCATTCGTAGCGAAGAAATAATAATTCAAGACAAACAAGAAAATACAGATAGCATAATCAATTATCCAATTTATGACACCATAATAGGCAAGACAAGCGATAGCGAACAGTATGGAATTATTGGAAAATCCATCCAGGGTAAAAGTATTGCCATTGATGCAAATGAGACAAACACCATTAGTCTTTTTGGTGTTCAAGGAGGTGGAAAAAGTTATACGATTGGTACTATCACTGAAATGATGTTGAAGCAGTTCCCATCAATCAATAAACTACCTGCACCATTATCAGGGGTAATATTTCACTACAGTGAAACAATGGATTATTCACCAGAGGCAACTTCAATGATTTATCCAAATGATAAAGAAAAGGAAATTGCAATGCTCAAATCGAAATATGGAGCAGATCCTGACAAGTTGGATGACATCATTTTGTTTGTACCTGCAGATAAATTGGAGGAAAGGAGAAAGCAATTTTCTTCCATTGAGATTAAACAAATTGCATTTAATTCAAAAGAATTGAATGTACAGGATTGGATGTTTTTGCTTGGAGCTATCGGCAATGACGCCACGTACGTTAGGCAGTTGAAAGCCATAATGAGAGAGATAAGAACCAATATTACAATTGCTGAGTTAAGAACAAGAATTGACGCTTCGTTACTTTTAACCAATGCCCAAAGAGCGCTTGCCCAGCAAAGATTAAATTTTGCATCTCATTATATAGATGATGCCTACAGTCTTAAAGACAATTTAAAACCGGGCCGGTTATTAATAATAGACCTGAGGGATGAATTTATTGAACGTGATGAGGCTTTGGGTCTTTTTGTTATTATGCTGAATATTTTCTCTGGTGTAAGAGAGGTTGCTGGTAAGAGTTTCAATAAGTTTATTGTATTTGATGAGGCTCATAAGTATATGGGAAATAAAGACCTTACAGGTACAATAGTTACAGCGATACGTGAAATGCGACATAAAGGCGTATCTATCATGATCGCCAGTCAGGACCCTCCAAGTTTGCCAAATGAAATTATTGAATTAAGCAGTATTCTAATTATGCACAAATTTAATAGTCCGCAATGGTTAAAGCATATTCAAAAATCAATTACGCCTGCTGCTGAAATTAATGCAAATGATCTTGCCTCATTAGCGCCGGGAGAAGCGTTTATATGGGCAACGAAATCAACTGACAAATTGATTATGACCAGGCCAATTAAAATTTTTACCAGACCAAGGGTAACTAAACATGGAGGAGGTACAGTTGAAGCCATATAAGATAGATATCATCTCATTTACCAATCAGGGATTGCGACAGTCGAATGACGATAGGTCATACTATTCCCAGATTGATGAAAATACCTACCTGCTATTACTAGCCGATGGTATGGGCGGATATGCTGACGGACACTTAGCTGCGGAGATGGCAATTGAAGAAATTTCTAACTATATTAAAAAGGGAGTTGAAATTGATATTGAACAAAGAATTGAATTTGCATTTTTGAGCGCACACAGAGTAATAAAGGAAGGTCTACAAAATGCGGGTGCAACTCTTGGTGGAATTCTTGTTACATCCGAGAGTATTATTATATTTTGGGCTGGTGATATAAAAATAACTTTGGTTAACGGTAGCAACTTCTTTACTTCAAAAGAGCATACTTTATTGAATGTTTTGAGAGATGCACAGATAACGATCAAACCAGAAGAAATCAGCAGGCTAACACACTCTGTTGTACGTTCTGTTGGAGGTGATTCGAAAACGTATCTTCCCGAGATAGTTAAATTAGAAAAAGGTGAAAGTTTTAAAGGCGCTTTGTATTCTGACGGAATGCTTTCATATTATCCTACTGATAACTTATTCAAGTTATTAAAAGAAAACACCTTTAGTGATTTAAAAGAAAAATTTGATCCATCTATTTTTAATGAATCAAAAGATAATGTTACTGGACTATTTTTTTTCAGTGAATAGATTAGCATCTAAGGGGGGCATAAATTTTTCTTGAATAACTCTTTTGAAAACAGCCCGAAATTTTAGGTTAACCCACTGGCCACAGCTCGCCCTTTTTAATACTTTCAATTGTCCCTAAAATCGCTTCATCTTCTTTCGCATAGGGATAAAGGGATAAATATTCGTCAGCTATTTTTAAAGTTTCATCGGTGGATATGTATTTTGCAAACTGCAGGTAAAGCCAAAAGCAGAATAAACGTTGGTCGGATTGGACATTACTCTGGAAGGCGATTTCTTTTAGTATCAAATGGATATCTTTAATTAAACCAATCACCAGAAATACTAAATAACTATATGAGCCTTTGTTAATTCCCTGCTGCATATGCGGCAGAACCTGCTTCACTTCGTTCAGTCCAAAAAAGGCAGACATTAAGCGAGCTAGACATTTTTGCATTTCAGGGGAGGGATAAAGTTGGATGTTTTTTGAATTCCAAAATGTATATGAATTATTTGCGTAATTACTGATAAGACCTAATATATTTCGCTGTATTCCCTCGTTGCTTATTTTACCAAAAGTGGAAATTATATAGAACCATGAAGCTTCTTTATCCCTGTGATTTGTGTAAATAGATTTTAAGCCTTCGTAACAAATTTCAGGTTCCATAAAATTTGAAAAGAGATCCAAACTCCGTCCAAAATTTTCATAGGTAACATATTCTTTTCTATGTATAGAAAAGTAGGAAATAAAATCCGCAAAGGAATTTTCAGAAAACTCCCAACTTGGGTCAATGCGTATAGTATGATATTTTTGATTAAGGACATGAATGTTGTCCTTTAAATAAGAAGAAATATCTACCCAAAAAGCCCTCTTAATATCTGGGTCATAAACAATTCCTACCGTATGGTACAAAGACCTATTCCAGTATTCTAAATGTGCCTTATCCGAAGAAATTTTATACCCCTTGCTATCTTTGTAACTCTTACCAGATTTTATCTGCACAAAAACACCGTAATTCAGAGCTTGCCCACCCTGAATAGATTCAATGTAACAATCATTTCCCTGATCATTTTCTCTCAAAAATGGGTGAAAAATGGAATCCATGTTTTGTACAACCTCTTGTACGTGTCTTACACCTGAAAATTCTGTTTTAAGATTAGGGTTTCGTTGTGTCAAAGCGTAAAAGTTATTAGATGATCTTCTGATTAAAGTTACGTCAATGATCAAAGCTATGGTGCGTAATATCCATCAAAGTTTCTGAATAAAAAAAGAGGCTATAAAAGCCCCTCATCAGCAAAACTGTAATAGCCTTCACTAGTAACGATTATGTGATCTATCACCTTTATATCAAGATACATTCCACCAGTTGCAATCTTCTTTGTCAGTTCTTCATCTGCTCTACTTGGTTTAAGGTTGCCAGATGGGTGGTTGTGGCTTAAAATAATATTACAGGCATTTGCTTTTAAAGCCGCTGTAAAAACTAATTTCGGGTCCGCCACAGTTCCCGCAACTCCTCCGGTTGATAACTCATAAATTCCTAGAACCCTTTGAGCCCGGTTCATTAAAACAACTTTAAACTGCTCTACAAATTCAATCTTGTTTTCATCCCAGGTTAACTTTAGCAACTCATAGCATTCTTTGGCAGATTTAACCAAAGGTCTTTCAGAAGGTTTTACTTTGTTTTTGTAAACCAATTCAACTTCTGACACCATGTTTAATTCTGATAAATTCATTAGCTGTTCCATAACATTTCATTTTAAAGATTTAAAAAT
>JBGSMI010000284.1:0-3173 GCA_041740215.1 Ferruginibacter sp. | reverse complement strand
TGCAATACCACTGTAAGTATTTCGCTCCAGATGCAAGCCGTGTGACGAATTATTTGCCAAATTTATAATTGCAAAACTGTCCTGTTTATAATTATAAACAGCTAAACCTCTGGAAAATAAAGGAACCAACAGATTGCCATTGCTACAAATAAAAGGAGCGCCAATAAATTCATTTTGTGCCGGAATTCCCTTCTGACGCAAATCTTTTAACTTTTTAAAAACGTATAGTTTTAATTCATTTGTTTCGAAGGTATACCGATAAAGTTTACTCTCAAATCCGCAAGATATCCATACATATTTATCATCAAACACGATTGAACTTACGGCTTCATTTATACCCAGGATAGCGAATTGATTCGGGTTATTATTTCTATCAAATAATTTGCGTGTAGCGTACTCCAGCATCTTTACCCCGGTAGTAGTTGTAAACCATAGATTGCCCGTTTTATCCATTGCGATTGCACTTGGCAATGAAATGCTCCCCATTTGCAGCAAATCAGCAGCGGGCTTAAACTGTTGGCTGGCTTCATCTAATTGATAGAAACCATCAAATGCTGACATCCAAATCTTTCCCTTTTTATCTTCTAAAAATTGCCAGACACCATTTATTTTTTTAGTACCAACCGGCAGATGCAGATTAAAATTGTACACTTTACCTGTACTTCTGTTTAATATGCAAGGGCCCGTTACTGATGAGCCTATCCATAAGCGTTGTTTGCTATCCTCAAATATAGTATTGATCCAATCGCTTTGTAAAGCGGCTGCATCACGAACATCTGCCAGATAGGAAGTAAATCGCTTTCCATCATAGCGTTGTAATCCTGTTTGGGTGCCAATCCAAATGTAGCCTTTGCTGTCCTGTAGGGTAGCAGATACCTGGTTACTTACCAGCCCATTGGCAGTGGTGATGTGCTTAAAAAGATCAGTTGTTTGCGAAAAAAGAACGTTACAATATGATGATAGCAACAGCATCCAAAGAAAAATACATTTTCGCTGGCGTTTATTTTGATATGTAAATAAGTAATTAATAAGTGAAAAGATAATACTAATCAGGAATAAAAATCAGGAATAAAGTCACATTGTAATAAGTGGCGGATAAACGATTTGTTTTTAGACAGCAGGCATGCGATCGACGTAGCAGGCGGCGGCATCATTCGGTTAAATGGCGAGCAATAAACAAATTGGATTAATGAAAACGGCAGAGAACTTAGGTGAGGATGGCTCAAAAGTACCTTTTGCACGCCTTAGCATTTGAATTGTTTTATATTAAAATATACCTACAGGTTGAAGAATAATTCCACGTATTTTAATCTGCTTCTTCTTAGACTGTATCAAACGAAAAAGAGGCTGCTCATAGTTTTGAGACAGCCTCTATTAGTAGTTATTATTTTCAATTATCGTTTACCCATTCCCGGCAGTTTACCCATTGGCAGTTTATTCATCGTTTTCATCATCCCCTTCATTTGCTCAAATTGTTTTAGAAACTGGTTTAATTCCGAAATGTCTTTTCCGCTGCCTTTTGCTATGCGCAACTTACGATTTGGATTGATGAGGTCAGGGTTACGACGTTCTTGTACCGTCATCGAATTGATCATTGCTTCAATGCCTTTAAATGCATCATCATTGATATCTACATCCTTTATTTGCTTGCCTACACCGGGTATCATGCCCATCAAATCTTTCAGGTTACCCATCTTTTTAATTTGCTGTAACTGGGTTTTAAAATCTTCAAAATCAAATTGATTTTTGCGAATCTTTTTTTCCAGTTTTGCAGCTTCAACTGCATCAAATTGTTCTTGTGCTTTTTCTACCAAACTAACAATATCACCCATTCCCAAAATACGCTGTGCCATCCTCTCGGGATAAAATACATCCAGCGTATCCATCTTTTCGCCATTACTTGCAAACTTAATGGGTTTGTTTACGGTGTACTTAATTGACAAAGCAGCACCACCTCTTGTATCACCATCCAGCTTAGTTAAAACCACTCCACTAAAATGAAGGCGTTCGTTAAAAGCCGCTGCTGTATTCACTGCATCCTGCCCCGTCATACTATCAACTACAAATAAAATTTCCTGTGGATTAACCGCAGCTTTAATATTTGCAACCTCTGTCATCATTACTTCATCTACTGCCAAACGACCAGCGGTATCTATAATGATTACATTTTTATTTTTTGATTTTGCCTCTTTAATTGCATTTTGTACAATACTAACAGCATCTTTATTTTCTCTTTCGCTAAATACATCTACCCCAATTTGTCCGCCCAATACTTCTAACTGGTCGATCGCCGCAGGCCTGTAAATATCGGCTGCAACAAGTAAAGGTGATTTACCTTTTTTAGTTTTTAAGTAGTTCGCCAGCTTTCCACTGAATGTTGTTTTACCACTTCCCTGCAGACCGGCAATTAAAATAATAGCCGGGTTCCCGGTAATATTGAATTCGCTTTCGGTGCCGCCCATAAGTTCAGTCAACTGATCTTTTACAATCTTTACCATTAACTGACCCGGACTAACCGCAGTCAGCACTTTTTCACCGAGCGCTTTTTCCTTAATGGTATCAGTAAATTCTTTTGCAATTTTGTAGTTAACATCCGCATCAACCAATGCCCTGCGAATATCTTTTACCGTATTGGCAATGTTGAGTTCGGATATTCTTCCTTCTCCCTTAATATTTTTAAAGGCACTTTCCAGCTTTTCGCTTAACGAATTGAACATAGTTGCGTTTTGTTAAATGGTTGTAAAAAAAACAAGTGAACCAAAAAGTTCACTTTTATAATTTTTGCAAATGTATGAAATTATGAAAGAAGGAATGCTTGCCGGGTGCATTTAAAATTGTCGGAAGGGTTGCCAACCTTGTGCAGGTTCTTTTCTGCTAAAAACACTTCAAAAAAGGTTGGCAACCCTCTATTGAGCTGCGACAATTTTAAACACGCCCTGCTTGCCAGCAGATTTCAATTTTCAGAAAAAATTGTCAGCAATGTTATAAGATCAATAAAAGCTGGAAAATCACTATCACTCGTTCAAATACCTTTAGTAAGTGGGCTACACACGGGCAATACCAGCAAATGAACTCTTTTGAAGATATCATTTAAAACCATTTTGGAAAAAATCAGGCACCTTAATCTTTATGCACCAAGATAGGTTCTTAACTGATTGCACCGGGATGCGGTT
>JBGSMI010000281.1:0-21665 GCA_041740215.1 Ferruginibacter sp. | reverse complement strand
CATTCCTTTTATTTGGTCAATTATTGGTTTTATGGCGGCATTTCAATTTGGCATTTTGGAAGATACAGGTTTGATAGTTGCAGGTTTAGTTAGCGTTTCTTTATTAGCTTATCGGAATAGTAAATTGCAGAAAATACTAATTGATAAAATATGAATAGCTTAACCAAAAGTATTTTATCCTTTATTAAAAAGGATTGCATAGTGGAATTTGGTCATGATAAGGGTGTGAAAATTTTCTCTGACACTTCCTCTATGCTAACTGGTTTAATTGAAAGTGCTGATTTCAGAAATAGCAAAGTGATTGAAAAACATCTGCGTTATTTTATTCTTCCTGAGATTGCATTTTATAGAGCTATGCAAATAAATGGCATCGAAAAGGAAAATGCATTTCGATTTCTTCATAGTGAGCTACAAAAGCCAGCCAAACAATCAAGTAGGATATTAGGGATGTTTAAAATACTGCCTTATTTCTTCTTTATAGTAAAATGGATTATAAAGAAATCAATGGCTAAAGTTTATCCGAAAACAGGCTGGACAACAGAATGGAAAGAAGACAATAAGAAAGAGTTTGCAATGAACATACACAGTTGTTTGTATTTAGAAACTTTTACAAATTACGGTTGCCCTGAAATATGTAAAGCTAGCTGTGACACAGATACAGCAACCTATGGTGGTTTAGCACCAAAAGTGATTTTCTTAAGAACAAACACTTTGGCTGAAGGAGGAGATTGTTGCAATTTCAGGTTTTTAAATGGTGCGAAAAATACTAACTGAAATTGAATGAAAGCAAAAAGTTCCATAAAACGTATGTTAGTAATACTATTTTCAATTATAATAAGTTTCTTTTTAGTGGTAACCTGTATTTTGTTGGCATATAGCCCTGGTAAAATAGAACCCTATTTAGACGAAACTGGCAAACCAATTACTGTAAGTATTTCCGAAAAAACATTCGTAAAAATTGGTGGGGTAAATCAAGGGATGTTTATTAGAAGTAAAAATATTGATAACCCTGTTCTTTTGTATGTGCATGGTGGACCTGCTTTTCCAAATTATTTTTTAATTGATAAATACAAGCCCGGACTTGAAAATTATTTTAATGTATGCTATTGGGAACAGCGTGGCGGAGGACTTTCTTATACACCAGATGTAACACTGGAAAGTATGAATTTTAATCAGCTTGCATCAGATGCTATTGCTGTTTCAAACTTCTTGCGTAAACGTTTTGGAAAAGAAAAGATTTATATAATGGCTCATTCAGGCGGTACGCCTATAGCCTTGCTTGCAGTGCAGCGGCAACCAGAATTGTTTTATGCATATATCGGTATGGGGCAGATTACCCATCAGGCTGAATCAGAAAAATTGGCGTATAAATTTATGTTGGATAAATACAACGCAGATGGAAATCAAGAAAGAGTTAATGAAATTAAAAAATATCCAGTTTTAGAATCGGATTCAAACATCCTTTCATTCTATAAATCAAATATCCGTGACCAGTATATGCACGAATTGGGTATTGGAACCATGCACACAATGAAGTCAGTTATCCGTGATATTTTTATTCCGGTATTGATGTGTAAAGCCTATACCCTGAAGGAGAAAATAAATACCTGGAAATCAAAATTTTTCTTTCTGCCCAAAACAAAGCTAATAGATGAAATGCTCGAAACAGATTTTACTGCCAAAGTTCCTGCACTTGAAATTCCCGCTTATTTCCTCAGTGGTAAATATGATTTAACCGTCAATATTAATCTATCAAAAGCATATTTGAAAAGACTTCATGCACCATTAAAGGGATTTTACACTTTCAACAATTCAGCACATAGCCCTTTATTTGAAGAACCTGAAATGGTAAGAAAAATTATCGAGAATGATATTTTGAATAATAAAAACAATTTAGCGGACAAAAATTGATATACAAAATTTATAAAAATCCCGAGACTAAAAATTTGACTACACAGCAAAGATTTATATTCATAAAAACAATTCACACCATCATTTGGGTTTTCTTTAATGTGGTGTTGTTTTATATGGCTTATGCAGTAATTGTAAATAAAATTGACAAATTTGTTTGGATTGGTATTGCACTAATTATAGCTGAGGGACTAGTGCTGCTTGTTTTTAAAAAGATGTGTCCACTTACAATAATGGCTCGTAAATATTCTGAATCAACCAGGGATAACTTTGATATTTATCTGCCTAACTGGTTGGCAAGAAACAATAAACTTATTTACACCACTTTTTTTATCATCATAGTTTGTGGCATCTTATATAGAATTTCAAACAAATAATTATGGCAACAATCAAAGTGCAGAATATTTATCTTTCATTGCTAACCTTTCCTGGGCTAAGTGGCATTGGAGGTTATCACTGCTTTAAGGATGGGGTTGCATTTATGGACATCAGAATGCTTTCATTATTTAAAGTGCAGTATCATTACGGCGCAGAAAAGAATTTATTGAAGATGGTTACCTTTTTTAATGGCAAGTGTGTCGTGGCTCCACCAACACTTATCGACAAGCGAATAGAGTGGTTAGAGATTTGAAAAAATAAAGTGAAGGCATCTTTTACGAATAACAATATAACAGTTTCTGCGTGGCTGTATTTTAATGACAAAGGAGAACTCATAAACTTTATTCCTGATGACCGCTATGCCGGTAATACAGAAAATCAATTCCCTTGGGCAACACTTTTGAAAGATCATCAAGAAATAAATGGATATAAACTGATGCAAAATGCAGAAGTCATTTACAGTTATCCCAATAGAGATTTAGTTTATGGGACTTTCAAACTCATCAGTTTACAATATAACTTCAAATAGTTTTAATAATATTAATAAAAAATAACACTCAAATGGATTCTTCAAAACACTTCTCCCGCAATTTTAGTAAGGCAATTGTATTGGTTACTTTAATAGTTTCAACATTAGGAATTTCAGGTTGTAGTTCAAAAATAATGATGTCAAAAAAACAAACTTTAAAGAAGGAACTGCCTGTGATGTCAGAACTCACCATTCCAGCAGTTGGGGCTGAGCTATTTTGCAAAATTATTGGTAAAGGCCGGCCTATTCTGTTTATCCATGGCGGACCGGGTTTGGTTCATAATTATTTTTTGCCTTATATGCAGAGTTTACTGCCATACGGGTATCAGCTTATTTTTTATGATCAAAGGGGAAACGGGAAATCACCTGCTTATAACCTTGATAGCATTAAACTTGAGGTATTCGTTCAGGATATTGAGAGCATCAGAGAAAAATTAGGAATTGACAAACTGGTTCTTTTCAGTCATTCATCAGGTGGCTACCTGGCATATCTGTATGCATTGACGTACTCTCAGCATATTGATGCCATTATTTTTTGCGATAACGGTCCTCTTAGTCGTAAAGGTATGGAGGAGTACAGTATAAATTGGAACAAACAATTGGAACAAATAGATATAAAAGCGATCAAGGAATTACCTGGTATGACCGAAGCAACAAAAGGTATGGACGATGAATTGCTGAAAATTACAGCCAATCGTTTTTATGACAAGACCAAAGTAGCTGACTTTATTGTGACTAGTCGTACGGATTTGATGAGTGATGCAAAGGGACAAGAGATCAGGAACAGGTTATATCGTGAAATGGAGGAAATTTTGTTTAATCAACAAGAATATAAAAAACCCAAGGTCTATTCTTTGTTGATCCATGGAGCAGAAGATCCAATCCCGCTATGGACAACTGAAAAATGGGCAAATATCTTAGGTGCCCGCCTGGAGATAATCAGCGGAAGCAATCACTTCCCATTTGTTGAAAAAACGAATGAAGTAGCCAGAATAGTAAATAAGTTTTTACGTGATAAAAAGGATCATGACTAAATTTGAAATACTTTTCCAGCACTGGAGGTGGTCTGGCAGTGATGAACATAGATGGATTCAAACTGATGGGAAATGCGGAGAAAATATACATTTATCCCAATGGAGATTTAGCTTATGGACCTTTCAAACTCATCAGGATAGAATATAACTGCAAAGGCATTAATTAAATTGACATCAATAAACAGTAACCTAGGTTTCCAGCCGCTAAACTTTAGAAAAAATAGCCGCAAGTATCCACGAAAAAGCCCCGCATTAAAAGCTGTTAACCGGGGCTTTAGTTATTCTCTGTTGACCGACGTCTGGCATTGTACCACTTTTGGTGCTACAGGAATTAGTAGCGGTTGTTAGTTTTGCATTCCATGTTTGGATTGCCTGAATCCATCAGGCGATAAGACCCGTTCAGTGTCTTGCTTGTTACGCCTTCTAACAAGTAAAAGACAGTTACTAATTATGAAAACTATTTCTATCGTTGCGAAAGCTTTTTAATTGCGATACTTTCAGACAAGGTTTTTAGAAGTAGCAAATAAATTTCTTGCCAGCCTTGATATTAAGGCGGCAAGAAAAGTAATCTACAACATTGACATGGCTGAACAAAGCAATGATCCAAGGCTTTTCAAAAAGCTGCAAAATAATATTTGGCAGTTCTAAACAAACTCTGGTGGACAGCAAATCAGGTTGCTTGCATTTTGAGACAAAGAAAAAGAGTCGGAAACTTTGGTATTTGCCACACATGGCTTTATAAAGAAGGTAGAAAAAGTTCCAAAGAATGAAATTGAAAGAGCAGTTAATATCAGAACAAAATATTTTGAAAGCAAATATAAAAAATAACATTATGGCAAAGGCAGCAAAGAAATCAGACTCACTTGCCGAAATGAAAGACAAGTATGTCGGCAAAAAAGGTACAGCAATTAGAGAAGAATATGAATATGAACTCCGGATGGACGTTTTAGGTCAAATGATAAAGACTGCAAGACAAGAGCGCAACCTGACACAAGAACAGTTAGGCTAACTTGTAGGTGTACAAAAAGCTCAAATATCTAAACTTGAGAGCAGCGCTAACAGTGCAACAATTGACACAATTCTCAAAGTCTTTAAAGCTCCAAATGCTGACATAAATTTTAACGTGACACTTGAGGAAAAGCATCTTCAATTAGTCTAAAATACGGCAGCTAATATTAAGAAGAATAGCCGCAAGCCCCCACGAAAAAGCCCCGCATTAAAAAGCTGTTAATGGGGGTTATTCTTTGTTGACCAACGCCTGGCTGCCTGGCGACGTGAAAAAGTAGCATAGCAAAAGACAGGTATGTTGCCAAGGTTTAAAAAATCCACTTCAAGATTTTTTTAAGCTTATAAATGTTCAACTGAAAAAACAATAACTTGAACAAAATTTTAATCACTAAAAAATGGTCAACCTAATTCAGGGTAAGACAGACACTATTATGCTAAAAGCTTTTGTAATCATTTTGACGTTTACTTTATTAAGTTGTACTAACTCAGCCAATTCAACAAACACTGAAACAGTAGACTCAAAGGAAATTGTGAAGAAGGAGACTTTGCTAATAAGCGACACATTCGCAATAAGCGGATTGATTTTTCTGCATTGTATTCTTGTGAAAAACCCCCAGGCATTACCAATAATGACGGCAAGAATAACATAAGCAAACGTATGCCCACCAGAAACAAATGAAATAACAGCTCCGATAATTAATATAATAATCATCGCATCAGTAAACTGTGCCAGCAGCAATAGTCATTTACTTTTATGTTTGGTTTCGGTTAATGCATTTTCTCCGAACTATTTTTGGACCAATAAAACATTTTCTTCATTTAAACCTGTAAGCGATGTTTTAAAATGTTACAAAGTTTTTTTCGGTATTAAACTGATAGAATGATTCCAAGTATGTTCTATACCAACAGCTACTTTTAAAATTGCCGGCGCAATTGAAGATGATGTATTTTGTTTATAAAACTGTTATAGAATTATAAATAATTATTGCTTCATTCAAACATTTGATTAATCTTTTTAACTCTAAAAGTTACAGTCTTTTTTCAGCTAAGCATTTTACAATCTAAACGGCGATTTAAAACTGGCTATTTTAATATTTTAATGAAATACTCAACAGTTTAATGTTTGAATGATACAAACTATTTAAAAAGATGTATAACACCTATGAGTTCAGTATCACTAACTTTTATAAAAGCTATAAATAATTGTTAATTCAGATTGTCTAGTAAAGCGCAAAATCAATTGACATTTGCAAACAATGTGTTGGGGTTTGCGACTTGGAAAAGAAGCAATATTAACAGCACTGAAAATGAACTGGCTCAGTTTAAAAAAGATGTTTCAAAATTAGAACGGGAAATTTCTATAAATATTAAAAATAATCGAATGGCCAATGAAGTTGTTCAGGGTAATACTAACTATGAACTTAAGAAAAACGGGGTGGTTAAAATGGTGACATTTTTATTGCCGAAAAGAATAATCGTTGGTAAGAAGGCAAAAAGCCAGCGGATTGAGTTCTTTTTTTTTTTAACAGCTCATGTATATGGGATTGGCTTTAGTTATAGCTTTGCCTGTATTCAATGGGCGTTAAATTAGTTTTACTTTTAAATAGTTTACTAAACGATTGTGGGTATTCAAATCCTAATTGATAAGCAATTTCACTTACGCTCAACCTGGTTGTGGTTAATACTTCTTTTGCCTTTTCTATCAATTTGTTGTGTATATGTTGTTGTGTATTTTGCCCGGTTACCGTTCGTAGCATATCACTTAAATAGGCTGCTGAAATATTGAGGTCCTGTGCCAGCTTATTTACAGTTGGCAAACCGATTGCTGTATTATCTTCAAAATATTTTGACAGGCTATTTTCAAATTTGGTAAGCAAATCATTATTTGCCATCTTCCTGGTGACGAACTGTCTGCTATAAAATCGGTTACAATAGTTTAATAATAATTCCAAATTAGAAACAATTACATCCTGACTAAAGTTATCAATTCTTGATTCATATTCTTGTTCTATATTTCTAACTAAGTTTTCAATTAATTTTTCTTCCTCTACGGAAAGATGCAATGCTTCATTTACTTCGTATGCAAAAAAGCCGTAGTTTTTAATTGACTTACCTAACGGATAATTTCTTATCAAATCCGGGTGAAACATTAACGACCAGCCATCCTTATTTCTGTCTTCATCTTCGTCAATAGCAATCACCTGTTTGGGCGAAACAAAAGACATGGTTCCTTCATCAAAATCGTAATAATTCTTTCCATATTTCATTTGCCCCTGAAAGCTTCGTTTGATAGAAATATTGAAGAAGTTTAAAACCAGATGCTGATTTTCATCACGACCTGGTTTTTTAATTTCACTATGATTAATCAAGGTAATTAAAGGATGCAGCGGTTTGGGCAACGACAATAAGCGATGCAATTCAGATACCGAATCAATTATGTTGATATTTACTTTATCTGTTTTCATATTGAAATTTACAAAAAAATAAACAAATATTTTATTGCGGTATTAATTTTTAGATTATATCATTTATTTAAAAAATCAAGTCCGGCACTTCTATCCATCGTCATTACTTCTATTACGTTTCCGGGATATTCTTTTGAAAGTTCACTAACTTCATTTAATTGTTTTAATTCTGCTTCAGTAAAAATAATATCAACGCTTTTCAGGTTATCCTGCAATTGATGTAGCTTGGTTGCCCCGATAATAATACTTGTTACAGTTGGCTGATGCAGGAGCCAGGCCAATGCTAGTTGTGCAACAGTAACATTTTTATGTTCTGCCATTGGATAAAGTACATCCAGAACATTGTAAGCTCTTTCTTCATTAAAAGGGGGAAAAGGAAAATCATTCAATCTGCCTTTTGCTGCTTTCAAATCTCTTTTGTATTTACCACTTAATAATCCACCACTCAAGGGGCTCCAGACCAGTAAGCCAACTTTTTGATCTTTCAACAAGGGGATTATTTCTCTTTCAATATCTCTTGTATCTAAAGAATAATTGGCTTGTAATGATGCAAAGCTATTCAGGTTGTTATAGTCGGCATAAGCTAAGCCTTTCATCAAATACCAGGCAGCTATATTGCTTGCTCCAAAATAGCGGATTTTTCCACTCCGTACCAAATCATCTAATGTTCGGATCGTCTCTTCAATTGGAGTTAATGGGTCAGACGTATGAATTTGATACAAATCAATATAGTCTGTTTTCAATCTTCTTAAACTACTTTCTACTTGCTGAATGATGTGTTTACGGGAAAGCCCACGATCATTTTCGCCATTACCCATTGAGCCTCTGACTTTAGTTGCCAATACCAGATCATCCCTTTTTAAGGAGAGGTTTTTAATTGCTTGTCCAATCATTTCTTCTGATAACCCTTCAGAATAAATATTGGCCGTATCTATAAAATTAACTCCTGCATCTGTTGCGGTTTTAATTTGCTCATCTACTTCGGGTTGTTCTAAATTACCCATATACCCGAAAAAGCCTTTTCCGCCAAAATTCATTGTGCCTAAACAAAGTGTAGAAACTTTCAAACCTGTGCTTCCTAAAATTTTGTATTTCATTTTTCATTTTATTTGTGAAGTACAAAGTTGAGGAATTTATAAAAATTTTATAGTTTCCAAAACAGTGTTAGTTGTATCCAAAATGAATTTTTCTAATTTTGAAGTTTGCGGACTTACAATGACATTTCCAAAAACTCTTATTATAGGATAAATTCTTGTAAATAAAGAAAAAAAGATATTGTGTTGTGAGTATTTCCTATTTTTCGGCCTGTCTCAATTATTCTAATACCAATTCCATTATTATTAATATAGTTAGCAGGGGTTGTCCTACACAGTTTACCCTTTCACACAGTATAATTACAAATTTTTTTGCTACAATTTATATCCGCATAATTAGACAAAGGGAGGAGTAAAATATGAGCAACAGTATCTATCAAATGAATATAGTCATCAACAAGCCCATTGAGTTTAAGGGCTTAAAGGCACAGTACTTCTGGTACCTGGGCGGTGGGCTTGTATTCTTTTTGATATTCTTCGCCGTCATTTACATTATCGGCGTAAATGTATTCATCTGCCTTGAAGTAATCATCTCTCTGGCAACAGTATTTTTTATGTATGTATATAAATTCAGCCGTATTTGTTATAAGGGATTTCAAATGGCTATCCGCTCTTAGGTTGAAGATAGTTACAGCTTCCAATTTTTACACAAAACTGCTTGTTTAAGCCTCATCCTAACCTCCCGATTTTTTTCGGGACAGGATCTCTTCAAGTTAGAAGAAACTGGAAGATTACAGCAGAATAAGGCTGATTGGAATTAATTTTCTTTTGCACTCAATTGCGGATAGACATAGGATTTTAGTAATACTGGAAAAATAGTGAAAGTAATCGCAGCTTTCTGGTTTGGTACTTTGATTTTGATGCGAACAACCGCTTAAAGTGTTAAAAGCAGCCATACACGATTTATAAGATTTTAAAATTATTGAGGAGCGTTTCTTTGCCCCATATAAAGTATTGATGCTGCGACCATATTAAAGATTGTATTGAATTTGTAGATATGCTTTCATAAAAAGGATGTGTCATTATTGGTAAGTATTAATTTTAGAAGCAATTCTTCTTTTTAACACTGTTTAGCGTAGCACATAACAACAGAAACTTTTCAATAGAAGAATTTACGCATTAGCGCATAACTAAAGGCAAATAGATTAAATTATCCAATATAGTGATTGATGGGATATTTAGATATTACCTGTTTACCCATAAATTCTTTAACCTGTCAATTACCAATTTTGCCAATGCCATACCAGCCTGCTTTTTTTGTTCATCCGTTACATCGCCAAACTGCCCTTTAAAATTAATATCAAGAATATATTTACCCAAATGGAACTTAAGACCACATTCGTCTTTGCCGGAAAAAAAACCGGTGTCCTGTAAAACAATTGCGCTTGCAGGTATTTCGTCCCAAAAATCTTTACTTGCCTGGTAAGCATTTTTGTAACTCATTAAAGCATTTTTTTCGCTGCCAAAATCTGTTAAACCAATGGCAATGCCGGCTTCTTCATCATCACTTTTAAAAATATACCTGCAGCCCGTTTTTATATTTGCTGTGGGCCATGCTTCCATACTTTTAAAGGGAATGGTGAAGGGGGATTTAGCAGCCACATCTGTACCGGGCATTACTTCGCACATTACAAAACTGTTGTGCGCTGGTGGCTTGGCAACGGCAGGTTTGGGTTTTGGGTTGGGTTGGGAGAAACTATTGGGTGCGGATAATAAGATCAGAAATATTAAAATAAAAAATCTACCCGATGCTATGCGGTAATGGTGGTTGGGAAAAATGTTTGATATCTTCATGTTGCAAAATTTTATTTGTCAGGATTTTTATTAAAAAAAATTATTTATCTATTAACGCCTTCAATTTTTCTACCGCAAAATTTTCTTCCATTTGTTTTGCAAATTTGAGGCTTGGCGGATCTTGACCCCACTTCCAGTACAACACCATAAACTGTGGTGCATAACGGGGCAATGCCATATCAAAATATTTGGTAGTAAAGTTGATCAGTTTTATGCCAGGCTGTCCTTGTTTCGCAAAGTAACCTTTAAATTCAATGCTCGTTGCCAGGATAGCTTGCTGGCTAAGTGTTTCAGAAGTAACAGTATCTAAATATTCGTTTAACGGCTTCATTTTATCGTTGTACATTTTTTCTATATCTGCAATTTGTTGCAGCAGGTTATTATCCTGAAAATTCTTTAACTGCTGCTCCAATTTTTCTACGATACTTTTTTTTTGTTCCTGCGTAAGTGCATTATTCACCTGCATGTTGGCTATATTTTCTTTCATCTTTTGTATGTAGGTATGGTTGCCTTCAAGTTGCTCTTTCTTAGTTTTTAGCAGCCAATTCTTATAGCCTGCTAAGTATTGCTTTTGAGTAAGAATATGCCATGGCATTTGACCGTTATGACCAAGTACCACAGCCCTGTCGGTTGGCAACCCTGCTTCCCCTGTTTGTTTAGGTTCATATAATGTCATCCCTTTCCATTTGCCAATGGAATCAGGCATTTGATAAATTGATATCATTTTGCCATCACCGTTGATATTCCAATCATTTATCTTTTCACAAAATAAACCGTAGCTATTAAAATAAATTACGAGAGATGAGGAGCTTTCTTCTCCCAGTAATATTTGGTTTGCGTTGGCGCAAAAATAAGTAAATACACCGCAATTAAAGGATGCCGGAACCGGACCATTGCGCACAAAGGAATTACCACGAATAGAACCATACCATACCAGTTCAAAACCGCCCAAATCTGGCAATACTTCTTTAATTATGGGTAATGCTTTTTCAATGCGGCCAAGCAACAGGTTGTATTGGTTTGGTGCAAAAGTTTTGTCGGGGAATATAATATCGTCACCGTACAAACTCTTTTTAAAGTTGCCTTTTTTCTTAAACAACTCCCCAGTTCCTCCACAGGCTTCCGTTTGCTGCACATAGTACTGTTGCAGATCTTTTTTGTTTTGGCTAAGCTGCGCAAAACTATTGTTGCAAACCAGCACAATCATCCATAAATAATATTTATTTTTCATCATTATTTGGGTCTGTAGGCTTTTACATTTTTATTGAGTGGCTTTTCTTGCGTCGAAAATATATTTTTTAACGGACCTTCATCAAATGTCCAACCGGAGTTAATGCCCAGCCTTGATTCAAAACCAACTTTTTGCTCTGCTAACTTTTTTGTAAAGCCAAGCCTTTCACCAGCTTCAAAATTTACACCGGCAGAGGCGCCGGCACTGTTAACGATACCACCATCTGTTAAGGCACCTGTTTTATCAATTGTTAAATACAACGACATGCTAATGCTAATCTCTGTCTTTGCACCTATCCCCGCAAAACTTCCTTCAAGTCCTTCATACAAGCCCACACCCAGGCTCAATGTTGTTTGCCGTGTGGTGAAATTCCTTTCTATTTTACCTACCAATAGTTCTCCTCCTTCAATAGAAAATTTTTCACAGTCCAAAGTAAATTTGCCCACTAAAAATTTTGCATGCAATTCAATATCACAGTCATAAGGTTTAAGAAGGGAATCTTTTACATTTTGTGGTTTTTCTTTTTCTGTTTTGCATGGTTCTAATATGGTTGTGCCTGCAATTTTTGCTATGGCAGCAAGATATATACCAGCCCAATTGTAATAACGCACATAGCCTTCATCACTACTGCCTGCAGCCAATGGTTCCCAGTACAATAAATCATCCAGATACTTTCTTTGAAAAGTCAGGTTTTTATTTTGCCAAGCCAAGTCAACATCTAAAAACTGGGCCAGGTATTTATTTCTTAATGCATTTAATTTAATGCAATAGGTGGGATCAGTACAGCAGGAAATGTCCCCTTCACCACAACAATTGTCATCATCTTTATCAAAGGATTTTTTGAATGCATCATACTCCGCTTCATATTGCTTTAGCAGGCTGGTGTGTTCCTCACGGTTTTGGGTATTAAATTTTTGCAGGTCTACCAGCTCTTCCCCGTATTCGTTGGTTGTTTCTGCGGCTACTATGCCTGCCATCACCTGGAAGGGTCTTACCACCGGTTGTTCATTAATAATCTTTTCCAGCAATTGTTTGTTGTAAGCCTCCGGTGAAAAAGACGACAGATTTTTTTCTCTTTCTTTTCTTAACGCATCGAATGTCTCTTTGGCATTGTTTATCATTTTTATAAATGCCTCCTGTTCCGCTTTTACCGCTTGTGCTTCACCTACATTGGTACAGAGCCGGGGCAATTTGTATTTATAATGATTGAAATGTTCAGGAAATTTTATTTTTGGGTTGATCAGTTTTTTTATTTTATAACTGTTTCTATCATTTTTATCAATCGACTTCAGCCCCTGGTATGCACTAACGCTGAACCCTCCCTTTATCGCATTTCCAAAATAAATTTTTGCTTTTGCCTTATTGCCCCTTGCTAACTCTATCTGACCTGCTGTGTTATTTGCTTCGGGGTGCTCTGGCGAAAGGCGTACACAAGTATTCAAATACATCATCGCAGAGTCTATCATACCCAATGCACAATACGCCTGCGCAATGTTGTTGATGGCAATACCATTTTTCGGATCGTTTTGAATGGTGGTTCTTAAAATGGGAATGGCTTTATCGCTGAGGCCACTCATATCTAAAATGGCACCTGCATTGGTTAGCAACAGCCCATCATTTGGTTTTGTGATTGCGGCTTCGGTAATGAGCAATACTGCTTCTGCATATTTACTATTTTGAAAAGCAAACCATGCGGCACCCTCCATTTTTAGTGGATCGTTACCCAAATTATTGGCAATAGCTTTAGCGTTATTCACCATCGCAGGGGGTAATCTTTTTTGCAACTGCTCATGAAGATTTTTGATATAGTTGGCCAGCTCAGTTAATGAAAAGATCTTTTTTGGTAAGGCGTACATCTTTAAAGTATCTAACTTGGGTAGTCCCATGGCGGTGATTCGAGTACCGGAGGTATTAACCTGAGGCCGGCCGCCGGGTTGTTTTATCGTTCCATTTTTCAATGCATTGGTCATTGAATCAGCTTTTTTCTGTATCATCTGCATCTGGGCTTTCAGTTGTTCCAGCCTTTGTTCATCCGTTTGGCAAATGGCAGCAAGGCTGCTAAAAAAAACTAGGAAGACGTTTACAATAATATTTTTCATTCATCAATGTTTAATCAGCATATCTATCAAATCAAAATCAAACAATTAATCTATACCAAAAGTGTATACAAAGACTTTCATATTTTTAGTACTGGTAACATCTCCTTCTTCTGCAGATCCCCCTCCTAAAAATGCATACTCGCCTTTTTCCAATTTATTTTTAAAC
Source organism: Ferruginibacter sp. (assembly GCA_041740215.1). Lineage (GTDB taxonomy): Bacteria > Bacteroidota > Bacteroidia > Chitinophagales > Chitinophagaceae > Ferruginibacter. Next base: position 7,956 of record JBGSMI010000281.1, on the reverse strand, counting down.
AATATTTGGGTAAGTCCCTTTTTAAATTGCTTGCTGCTGGTGGTAACTCTGGTGTCAGTGGCTTTACCACCAGAAGAAACAGCATTGGTTACTAAACTTAAAGGGTTAAAACCAGGTTTATAGTCGCCTTGTACTGCAACCCTCTTACCAGCAATAACATTTAGTTTATACAACATAACGACCTGACTTGCATCGAATCCAATCGTTCCGGTATCCATTGCAAACATTCCTGTGCCCTGCTCCATTACAAAAATGGCACTATCGGCATTTAAGCGTAAAGGCGATTGCTCACCTTCTATTTCAGTAGTCCAGCTAACACCCGCAAAACCTCCCAATTTCTTTTTTCGCTTAGAGACTGCGATTGTTTTATCAAGACTAGTCTGTGTATCAGTGGACGGATGATACAATTTAACTTCAGTGGAAGGAACGTTGCCAATACCGGAAATATCCTGCCCTTTTGTGGTAACAGAGAAGAAAATACAACTCAATAGCATTAGATTTTTCATTGCGCTACATTTTAATATTAATAAATTTATTTTTACTTCAATTTTTATCTACTGGTTTTATATTTGCAGTTCTTGGTTAAGCCAACTTTTGTTGCCCAACTATCTTTAATTTATTTCCCTTAATTTAATAATTGTAGGGATGCCCATTTTAAAGCTAGCTATCACAGGATATTATCATGCCGTCATTAATTCAAACGCTACTTTTATGATGACTATTTTTTTAGTAAAATGTTTTCGCCAATTTGTACAGAACTATTGGTTGTAGCATCCCATGTTACAAATGGGAAGGAAGCATTGCCTCTTCCATCATCATATACCAACTCAATCGTAAAATTGTTAATGCTGTACTTTCCTCTTCCCGGATTTTTAAACATAGCATCATAACTTTTTACATAATACAAAGCGGTATTATCTTCAAAGCGTCCATCTTTATAAAAGGTTATGGTAGGTTCATGCCCAAAGGCATCGATGGCTGTCGGGCTTTTATCGGCAGTATAAATGCCAGTTAAACCAAGCCCATCTACAGACGGTATTTTTGTATAAGCATATTCGTTGTAAATAACTTTGGTTGGCTGGTAGGTAAAACCCAATTTGCGAGGCTGGACATTTTTATCAAAAACAACTGTCCCTGTTCTTAAATCATAGTCTCCCCAATAACCAGCATTCATTTCCATATCAACGTCACGATCAAAATTATTGAAGCCATTTTCCGGTAATTTATTGGCGCTCTTTAATTTTCCATCGTTGTAAACAATCAGGAAGGAAATATTTTTAGCAATGCCACCGCTCATGCGCATACCCGATTGCAGAGCTGTATAAATTCCCTGTATGCCATTGCCTTTTAATGTATAATTTCCGGTTGTTACTTCCGACAGGTTTTTAAATTTTAGTTTATCCCAGAATGGTTTTATATCCGTATTCACTGTAATATCAAAATCGTTGATGTTGTTTGCAAATACAATAACGGTTTCTAATCTGTCTTTTACTTTTGCCACCCACAAATGGGCATACAGGGGCATCTCGTTTCCTCTTATGATGTTTGTTCCGCCCCTTACAATATCATATCCTTTGATAGATTTTTCTTTAAGCACATAGGGATCCTGGTACTTTGTATATTGCCCTAAATATTTTTGCCAGGCGTTGTTAAAATCATTTTCAATATTACCGCCAGATGTGCTGCCCTTAATAATGGCTATGTGTACCCATCGTTGTGGGTCGTTGTAGATAGTAGGCAGCCTCAAAGTATAATTTTCTCCATCGGCCTCAAGCCTCCATCCTGCCGGAACAGTAAATATTAAATTGCCGCAACTTACGAATGAGCCGTTGCCAGCCACACTGCCATTGCTGTTTTGACTGTTATAAACGGTATTGCTTACCGGGATGCTTTTCACCTCTAAAGGGCTGCCATTACTACTTCCTGCCTCGCAGAAATAAATATCCGCATTGTTTTTATTGCGGTTCAGGTAAATCAGAATGGTTTTATTTTGCCGGTTAGCCCAGTAATAATTTTTTGACACAGATGGATACAATTGCCAGCCTGCCGCAGCAATGCTGTTTTTAAAACTGTCTTCAACAACTGGTACAGCGGTTTTAAATATTTCAATAGTACTTAAGGCTGCACTGTATTTACCCGCTTCCGTTTTTAATTGTCCTTTGCCGGCAGATTCTATTAAAAAACGCTTGTCCCATTTTGTATGTAAAGGCAATGAAATACCTGTTAATATGGACTCAGAAACTGTAATTATTTTTTGTGCAGTTATTTGTAAAAAAGGTCCTGGTACTAAAAACAATATAAAAATTGACTTCATTTTAATAGTCATTTGAATGCATTACTAATGCAGTTATTATACTTTGCCATGCGGGTAAACTTTTGAATTCATTTTTCAAAATCTCCATCCCGCAAATAGCTGCAGCACATTGTTTCTAAGATTACTCCCATCCAGGTTTGGAATAAAGGAGGGATACGGGATGCCCGGTGTAATTTCTTTGTTGGCATTTGCCAGGCTGATGTTAAACCTTGCACCAATCATAAGGCCGCTTATTGGGTGAACTTCTATTCCTCCGGCAAAGCCATAATCTATTTTGTTGTAGTAATCGGATACCTTGCTGTAAGGGCCGCTGTTTCCTGCATTTATGCTGCTGTCTGCACTGGCATTTATTAAAAAAGCTACCTGAGCACCTGCCTGTATTTGTACAAACCTGGTGATGTTAAAAGTGGCGAGCTGCGGGAGCAGGATATAGTCTAACTGCACAGTACCTGTGGTTGTTCCCTTTGCAAAGTTGTAGCCTTGCCTGCTGTAAATAAGTTCTGTTCTAAAGCCCCTTCCCTTGTTTTGCGTACTACCCGGCGAATAGAAAGCGCCCACATGAAAGCCGATGGTATTTTGCACCTTTACCTCGGAAGCTCCGGTTACTTTTGCAAAATTATAACCGGCCTTAAAACCAAGACCGATGGATTGTTTTTCTTTTTTTTCCTGTGCAGTACAAATGGATATTCCAAAAAGAAAAGTGACTGTACAGATGAAAATAATCTTTGTCATATAATATAATTTTAAAAGCCTGTAATCATTCAGCATTCTTATTTTTACGGTGTAAACTTCATGATAAATTTGTTGTACTACAATCCTATAAAAAGGGGAAAAACCAATCCCAACAAATGGGGATTTTTAAAAAGCTGTTGGAAAAGTGGACACAGAAACATTACATTTGAGAAAAGGTAAAACACAGGTAAATATGACGATTAACAAAAACAGCATTTATTTGCTCTCCCTACTTGTTATTACAGTTTTTATTGCCACTGCTGTTTTTTCTCAAACACCAGTGGCAGACAGTCTTCTTAAATTACTCCCCATGGAAAAAAATGATTCTATCAGGATTGCAATGCTCAGGGATATTGGATTTGATTATTACAGGACCAATGCAGCAAAAAGTGCGAAGTACCTGAAGGAAGCCATTACATTAGCTGAAAAAACAAATAATACTTACCAATATTTTGGTGCATGGATGGATTATGGGAGCCTTAAAATAGATATGGAACAATATGACAGTGCCGCTACTATTTTTAAAAAGCTGCTGGCAGAGCCTTTTGCTGAAACCAATAGAAGAATGAAAGCAGGCGCATTAAGTAATTTGGCAACAGTATATCTTGACCAGGATAAATACCTGGAAGCAGAACAGTATTATTTGAAGGCTATTGATATTTACGAAAAAAATAAAATTGAATCGCAATTAGTAAATTCTTACGGGAATATCTGTTTCATTTATACCGACCTAAAACAATATAAAAACTCAATTAATTATGCAGGCAAACTCTATACTATTGCTAAAAAAATTAATGACCCTCAAAGTTTGGTAGTGGCACTCGGTTTTCTATCTGCCAGTTATACCCGGTTAGGACAACCCGAAAAGGCGCTTCCACATTTAAATGAAGCAATGGCATTATCACTACAGCAACAAAACCCCAGCCAACGATTTGAGTTGCACTCCGTTTTTGGCGAATACTATATTGCAATAAAGGAGTATGACAAAGCCATTCTTCAACTTACAAGAGCCGACAGCATATCAAAAACACTTACCAACAGCAGGCACAGAGGAATCAACCTGGCCTTATTGGGGCAGGCTTATACTTTGCAAAATAATTATACAAAAGCAAGAGTAGTTTTGCAGGAAGCTGCTTTGTTGCTTGCCGGAAACGGGAAAATAAATGACAGGAGGGAATTGTATTTAGCCATGGCAGAAGTGGAAAACAAATCCGGCTACACGGAAAAGGCTTATGACTACTTGTATAAATATGCCCAGCTAAAAGACACAATCTATGATGCCGCTACTGCTGCAAAAATTGCAGAACTCGAAATAAATTACCAAACAGCTAAAAAGGAAAAAGACATTTTACAACTTCAGCAGGAATCGAAAAGGAAAACAGATAGTATACAAAAAACAAGGACCGTTACGTACATTTTACTGGGATCTTTTTTAACCCTTTTATTTATTAGTTTTTTATCGTACCGCAATTATAAACAAAAACAACTATTGCAGCAGCAACAAATAAAAGAATTACAAAATGAAAAACTACTGCTTGCTACAGAATCTATCTTAAAAGGGCAGGAAGATGAACGTAGCCGGTTAGCGCAGGACCTGCACGATGGATTGGGTGGTATGCTGAGTGGTGTTAAATTAACATTAAGTGCCATGAAAGGAAACATTATTCTCCCCGAAGAAAGTGCCCGGTTATTTACCAAAGCCTTTGAGCAATTAGACAGTTCCATAGGTGAAATGCGCCGTGTTGCCCATAATATGATGCCTGAGGCGTTGGTTAAATTGGGCCTGCAACAAGCCTTGCTGGATTATTGCGATGGCATTAATGCAGCAAATGGACTAAACATCAATTGCGAGTTTCATGGTTTGGAAAACCGATTGGAAAATTCCACAGAGATAATCGTATACCGGATTGTACAGGAACTACTAAACAATATTATTAAACATGCAGGTGCCGGTAACGTATTGGTTCAGGTAATTAAAAAAGATACAGAGCTAAATATAACAGTAGAAGATGATGGCAATGGTTTTAATAAAGAAGAAGGCTTTTTAAAAAATGGGGCCGGGCTTAAAAATATTCAGTCTAGGGTAGATTATTTAAAAGGCGAATTAGACATTAAATCGGCACCTGGTAAAGGAACATCAGTACATATTAACTGTAATGTTTAAAACAGCGAGATGGAAAAAATAAATATTATGATTGTGGACGATCATCCCATGGTACTGGAGGGTATGACATCATTGCTTTCCAAAATAACCTATTTGCACATTGCAGGGATAGCCACCAATGCGTTTGAAGCAATAGATGTCATTAAAAATAGGGCGGTGGAAGTTGCGATCGTTGATATTAACCTGCCCGATATAAATGGTATTGAGCTAACAAAAAAAATTAAAACAGAGTACCCGGCTATTAAAGTACTTGCCATGAGTACATTTAAAGAACGTAGTTACATTTCTCAAATGATACAAAACGGCGCTTCGGGATATTTGGTAAAAAGCGCTTCCAAAGAAGAAATTGAAGAAGCCATACTTTCTGCTTATGAAGGCAAGCTCTATTTGAGTATGGATATTAACACCGTTGATGTGAACACCCAATTAAATACACAGCTTCCTGCAATAAGTACAAGAGAAAAAGAAGTATTGGGGTTGATTGCTGACGGTCTTACCAATCAGCAGATCGCTGCACAGTTATTCATCAGTTCACACACGGTGGAATCTCATCGCAAAAATTTGCTTATTAAATTTGAAGCCAATAATACAGCTACTTTAATAAAGATGGCGGTAAAGTACAATATCGTATAATGCATTGCTTGTGTTAACTACAACTTAATAAACTCCACTCTTCTGTTATTGGCCTTTCCTTCTGCGGTTGTATTTGGCTCCATTGGTGCGCTTTCGCCTTTGCCACTCGTCTCCATCCGGGCAGCTTCAATTTTAAAGTCATTTGCCAGGGCATTTTTAACTGATATTGCCCTTTTTTCGGATAATTCTAAATTGTTGGCATCATCGCCATCACTATCTGTATGTCCTACGATTTTCACTTTTACTCCCGCATTCTCATTTAATACAACAGCTATCTCTTTTATGGCTCCATAGCTTTGGGGATTTATTTTATCACTGCCAGATTCAAATAAAATGCCATGGCTTACAAATTTTCCTTCTGTAATTAATTTATTCCGGGTATCTGCATCACCCACTGCCAAACGTAAATTGGTGAGGTACAACATATCGTCATTGTTAGCATAAGAATAATTGGGAGAAAAAATAATTTTATTGCAGGCACTTGTCATGACCTTTGGCAAATCAATAATTTTTTCCTCGTTGATATACATTCTTATCCTTGTTTTTTGTTTCCAGATAGAAATATGAACAATATTATTGCCACTGGTAAAACTATTTTGTTTATTGGTATAAGTTTGTTGTTCGCTGCCGTTCTCAAATGTTCTGTAAGAACAGGAGCCATTGTCATTGCTTGGGTGAATTCGTATGGAAATCCCATTTGACTTATTGGTAAACCTGAATCTGTCTCCTGAGTTACTGGCAACGGCTCTCATTTCGTTATCGGTACCAACTTTAATAATACTTATTTCAAACCATGCAGAACCTGCATTGTAGTTATTACTTACGGCCACATCATATTCAAGTGTAAAATTATCCGGCAGATTTTTAATGTACTCAGGATAAAATATACCGGGCTTCACAAGTGCAAGCCATTTGCCATTTTGCCCCTCAATTGTTCTTATTTCGCCACTGGATGTAGTATTCCATTTGTCAGGAAAATCTCCCACGGCATCCTGACTAAAGTCTTCAGAGGCTACAATTTTTTCGCCAGGTACAAAATCAAATTTACTGTTGGCTTTAATGAAAGTGCCTGTAGCGGAAGGATTTGTTTGCCCGTTAACTGTAGATTTATCCTGGCCGCTTTTTATTGCTGCATCTGTAGTATTTTCATTTTGGCCAGTTATAACAGTATCCGCTTTATTGATGGCCTTGTCTATACTTTTATCAATTTTTTGGTCAATCTTTTGATTTACTTTATTTTTTGCACTTTGTTTTGCCCTGTTTAAAATACCCGATTGTCCGTTTGTGGTTTGCACAAATGCCATTATCAAAAAGAAAGCGATTACTTTTATCATAATAAGTAGTTTAATTTCCAAAACTATCAAATCATTTGTAGGCTACAATCCCAAGAAACAGTGATTTTTGAATCGAAAAAAAGGGAGTAAATTGTATGTTTAAAGTGCGAATGAATGTATATTATCTTACTGCGTTTTAATACAAATAGCAAACTTAAATTTGATTTAAGAAGGGGAGAAAAGGAATTTTAATAATTATTTTCCCTTCAGTTATTGCAATGATCAATGGTGTTGTGAATCCTACAGTTACCGGAACGGAAGCGATGGTAACTGATTCTAATAAAGCAATTGAAGTTTTATTACAGAAGAAAGAAGAAGCTATCAAAAAAACAGATGTCTGGAAAAGGCATGTCGGGGAAACAGGTAGTGGCGATAGGTACAAATGGTATAAATATACCCATCCGGATGATGCTACTTCCGATGAAAGGTTCTTTGCCAGTGTAGGAAATGATATAAAATTTGCTATGGCTAAAGCTTCCTACAACTTTCGCAATTCCATTAAACAATGGATGAGTGAAGTGTTGAGGGTTTTGTTTGAAGTAGCTTAACTCTGCATCAATACAATCCTAACGTTTTATTTAATTGGGGTCTGCTCAACAACTCAGCCTCCAAAAATTTCTGCCAAAACGGCTGCACCTCAGTGTGACAAGGCATTGGCATAGGTACAACGAGTTAAGCCTCGTTAATCTAACGAGGTTTAACACCAGTACGATGGCTGCAATCCAAGATTGGCTGGTCGTTTTTAGTTTAGCACCGATGTTAGCTAAACCATATCCTAC
>JBGSMI010000266.1:0-13686 GCA_041740215.1 Ferruginibacter sp. | reverse complement strand
TAAACCGATCACTACTTCCCGGGTGAATGATGGCAATAAATAATCAGCGAATTTTCAGGATTGGAATCAATCCAAGAAATATCCCTTTGGGATTCAACCAAAGAATTTATTGCAGGTATTGCGGATCACAGGAAAAATTTATCCTCAATTCCCGAACTGGACATTTTCCTTTTTTAAAACTTATTGAAACTCTAAGGTATTATGCCCATTCAGAAAACACTATTTCATATGAGACAACTTATATCTCAAATGAGACAATACAGATGCATTAAGGTAAAAGGTTAAGGATACATGATAATAAATAGAATATCAAAACTTCCAAAAAAACAGGAGGTATAGACCCTAATCGTTTATTGTCTGAGCATATTCTCCGGGTGAAAAACCATATTGCTCTTTGAAGCACTTGGAAAAATACGAAGGCGACTCAAAGCCAACTGCATAAGCTACTTCGCCTACTTGTTGGCCTTTTGCTAATAATAAACAAGCTTTTTGCAGGCGATACTGCCTAATGAGCTCAATAGGACTAATTTCCAGTAAAGCATGGATTTTTCTATGCAGGGTTCGTCTGCTCATATGGAATATTTCCGCCATCTTGTTCACTTCAACTACTTCCGCATAGTGCTTATCCAGGTAGGAATATAGCTCTTGCAAAAATTCATTGTCGGATTCAGGCATCTGTACAGGAGGTACATTTGGCAAAAGCTTTTGCTTAAGGTGGTTGACTATTCTTTGTTTTAGTAAAATTTGGTTAGTCAAAACCAATTCAAGTTCCATCCAAACAAAGGGCTTTGGCAGGTATTCATCAGCACCAGCCTTCAAGCCGATGAGTCTGTTTTCCACGGAGGCTTTTGCTGTAAGCAATACTACAGCAATATGCCGGGTTCGCGGGTCCTTTTTAATTTGCTCACATAACTCCAACCCATCAAAATCAGGCATCATCCAATCGGTTACAATCATATCGGGTAGTTCAGCCTTTGCTAATTCTAATCCTTCTTTTCCATCAGCAGCCTCCAGCACTTTGTAATTCTTTTTTAGCCCGGACGTTATAAAATCACGAAGCTCTTCATTGTCTTCCACAACCAGCACCAATGGCATATCAGTATGGCTTACATTTAATGATTGGTATGCTGCTCCCCTATGGGGTTCCTGAGTTGCAACAGAAGGGGCATCGATTCCTTTTGTTTCAGGTAGGTATGCCGGAAGTAAAATGGTAAAACGGGTACCAATTCCCGGCTCGCTTTCTACCAGTATATTTCCTCCCATCAGGTCAACCAGCTCTTTTACCAGTGAAAGCCCAATACCGGTCCCTTCTTTTGCCGGGGTATTGCGGGCCTGGTAAAAACGATCAAAAATAAATGGCAAATGTTCCGCTTCTATCCCTTCGCCTGTATCGGCCACTTCCAGCTTTAAGCTTTTATCCTGTACTGCATTTTCGGCTTCTATAAGGCTTACCGTTATGGTATCTTTTGCACCGGTGTGTTTCAAAGCATTGCTTAACAGATTATAAAGTATTCGCCCCCATTTTTCAGGATCAAATAATTGAAGGGTATGCCTCAGCCGGATAACAGAATCCAGCTTTTTACCGTCATGGGTTGCCTGCCTGGTAAAAGCTTCCATGGCATCTGATACAAACTGTTCCAGATTACCAACCGAGCGATGCTCCTGCATAGCACCCACTTGTATCTTCGAAAGATCAAGCATCTGATTCACCAACTCAATCAAGCGCATTGAATGTCGTTTGACCATCCCAACCAGCGACCTTGTTTCTGTGCTGAGAGCAGGGTCAGCTTCGATGGTTGTAATCGGTGTATGTATCAGGGTTAGCGGTGTTCTCAGTTCATGGGTAATATTATCTATAAATTTAGTTTTTAAACCATCCAGCTCCTGAAGTTGGCGGGCCTTCATCGTTCTTTCTGCCAATTCATATTGCAGTTTCATTTTATTTCTACGGTTGCGCAAATACCAGATAACCCCGCTGCCCAACAACAGCGTATAGAACAGATAGGCATACCCCGTTGCCCAAACGGGTGGGATAATGGTAAAGGAAAGAATGCCTGAAGATTGCTGCACCCAGCTATCGCCACCATTACGGGCCTGAACCAGAAGCCTGTATTTTCCGGGAGAAAGATTGGCATAGTTGGCAGCTGCCAGGTTACCACTTTCATTCCACTGTTTATCTGCTCCCTCCAGCATATACCGGTATTCCAACTTTCCTTCTGAACGATAATCAGTTCCTGTAAATTCGAACCTCAGGTAATTTTGAAAGTATTTAAACCGAAGCAGCGAGTCCGTATTCAGCGGGATGAATTTATTTGTCCGGGAAGTTTGTCGTTTGGCTTCCCCATTTACCCAGCAACCGGTAAAGGCAATATTTACAGGGGTTGATTGGGGTTGAAATTTATTTACAGGCATACGCAACCAACCTTCCATACCCCCAAAAGCCATAGAGCCATCCGGGTATTTAAATATATGAAACCGGTTAAATTCATAAGCTGGCATACCCGGCATACCCGATAGATCAATTAGCTGACCGGTAACCGGGTAAAATAGCTTAATACCCTTGCTTGTGGTAAGCCAAATACGCCGCTGATCATCAGTAGCCATGGCATAAAGCACGGCACCTTCAAGATCTTCCGAACGCAATGCCATACCGGAGAATCCTGTTTCCACGTTCCATTCTATAATGCCATTACCATAACTACCAAGATACACCATACCGGGCACTCCAGGCTTCGGCAACAGGCAAGTGAACCGATTGACCTTTACCGGCAATGAGAGGTCAAGACCACTGATCCGATAAATTTTTCGAGGACTTCCCTTTTTAAATACTCGGATACCAGAACGCATTTCCAGTGTAAGCCAATAATCTTTATACCTGTACAATCCTACAGGTTCATTCAGAATTTCATTGGGAGAAAGATGGGTAAACACAGGAAGGCTATCGTCGTTCACCCAGGTGTAAAGCCCTCCCTCCCGATGCATGGCAAAAACGGTATCTCCTGAAGTTACAAGACCTGCAATCATTTCAGTCATCGTATCTATGCCACGGAGCGCCTTCCATTTATTATTGTCAAACTTTAATAATCGAACACCTTTTTCACCAAGCTTAGAGAAAGCCACATAAAGTTGGTTGGATTGACTATAGGTCCAACGGAAATCGTACGACCATTTGACTTTGCTCCAAAAATCCGGTAACGGGATTTTATCAAACTCTCCTATACCGGTTAAAACATCATAATGAAAATTGGAAGTATATTCCTGCTTTGTCAACGGAAATGCATCGGGATTAATTTTATATATTCCATTCGCATTGGTTCCTATCCAAAGCAGTCCGTTGTTGTCCAACAACATACATCGCACATCTACTTCCAGTTCCGGATTAGCGGTTGATTGCCATATCAGGTTGGTTTTACCCTTCAAAGTTTGGTGGTAAACCCGTTTATTTACCTCAAAATAATAGCCCCCCTTTCTATCCGATACAATAAGCCGAACCGGGTTATTATCAGCCTTCCCGCTTATAGATGGAATCAATTTTTCATCGAAGGTTTCAGTTGTACAGTTAAATTTAAGGAGTTTTCCCGGTGTGCCAATCAACAAGGTTTCACCATCGAGCCAAATCATGGGGTAATTACTCCTGTAATAAAAAAAGGCTGCAGGAATCGTATATGGGATTTGTCTGAAGTTTTGAAGGTCTTCGTTGTATACATATATACCGTTATCTGCCACCAAAAATACTTTATCGGTCGCCGGTTGACAAGCCACACCATACACGTAATTGGTACGAATCAGTCCTGATGCATTGATTTGAACAGTTCGTTTTTTATCCGCAGATAATAAGAGGACATTCCCACCCGATGTTTTGGTCCAGGTGCGTCCCTGAGCGTCTTCAAAAGCATAAACGAAAGGCCCCTCACCGGTAATCCTGGCAAATTGATTGATGGGTTTGACCAAAAAAAACCGCTCAGAAGGATCGAAATACTTCCATCCTATATTTTCATATTTCAGTAAAAAACTGCGATTAGGTGTTTGAGTCCCCTGCTCAATAAGTAAGTTCCCTACAACACTTTTCTCAGGATCGTACGGATCAACCGACCTGAATTGAGAACCGTTAAAAAAAGCAAGACCATTGCCTGTGCCAATCCAAATAATACCGGCAACATCCTGAAATATGGTATTTACCATGCTTTGTGGAATACCATCCTCAAGTGTATAATGGATTGTATTGGTGGCAACCAACTGCGCCTGTACCCTTACAGTTTGACCAATAAAAAGAATAAACCAAACCCATATCATCCGCACCATGAGCCTGCCGTTATGAGAATAGTTGCCTTTCAAACTGCGCTGTTTTAAATATCTAAAATTGCGCAAAAAGGTACAATATTAAATGAAATGTTTAGCCACCCGGGTTTGGATCAAAGGGGAAGATCTTTTTCACCCTGCTCCTTTTATTATAAAAATTGATTATCCGGAAAAATAAGTTTGGATTCGGGAAGTCACACAAGTGCGAGCAAACAAGGATAATCCAACCTTTAAATGTAAAAGCCCCGAATAAGTCCGAATTTCATATCGTAAGCTGTGCGTTTATTTCTTTTTCAGTAGAAATATGATGCACTTTTAGAAAAAGTACGCCGAAACTGATGACTATTTTGAGTTACTTCGATATATAGTTATGAAGTGCCTTCTCAGAATGTTTAAAGGAGGCTATTATTGCCGGAAGCTTTTATTTAATGCCAAAACGTTACCTATGTACAAATTGTTTCTGCTTAGTCTGGGTTTGATTTCAAGCTTGTGCATATTTGCCCAAATACCCGAAACCGAGCCGAACAATAGTTTTGCCACAGCAAATACACTAGCCCGCTACGAATTAAAATCGGCCAGCATAACAACGTCAGACACGTATGACTACTTCCGCGCAATTTTCCCCGAAGATGGCACCATAAAGATGGCTGTTCAGGCTACCTGCACCGGCGCATCGGGCACCGGCTATTTGTATATGGTGGGTTACGACCGACGTAAGACTTCCATACATTCGTCCCGCTATATCTCCGGCACCTCAAACGTTCCGGTAAATTCAACTGTATTTGACACAATTACCCTTTATGGCATAGCGGCTGATACATTTTATTTCCGCTTCGAAACCAACAAATCTTTCAATTACCAGTTTTCTTACCTGATTGATAACATAAGTACCAATGACGCAGAGCCGAACGGAACTTTTGGTACAGCGCTTCCCATCAATGCTTCAGAAACCAAAGAAGGCCATACAAACTATTACGCAAATGGCAGTACTTATGATTCGGATGATTATTACCGAACGGCCTTACCCACCGATGGGGCATTAAAAATTTATGTAGAAGGTACTAACCGAAGCGGCGGCAGCGCCTGGCTTTATATGGTGGGTTACGACAGGCGGAAAACAGCTGCCTCATATGCTAATTACATCAGCGGCTCCACCAACATACCTGCAGGTGTCACTATTTACGACACCATTACCCTGCACGGCATGGCTGCGGACAGTTTTCATTTCAGATTATACGCCAGCAATGCATTCAGCTATAAGTTTCGTTACGAAATGGTGGACCAAAGCCCAAACGATACCGAGCTAAACGGAACTTTTGCAGAGGCACTGCCTGTTAACCTTGGCGAAACAAAACTGGGGCATACAAACTACAGAGCCAATGGCAGTACTTATGATAACGATGATTATTACCGGCTGATCTTACCTGTAGACGGGGCGCTTAAAATTTATGTGCAGGGCATTAACCGTAGTGGTAGTAATTCCTGGATATATATGAACGGATATGACCGACGCAAAACAGCAGCTTCGTTGGGTAACTATCTTACTGGCTCTACTAATATTGCTGCCGGTGCCACTATCTACGATACCATCACTTTGTATGGCCGTGCGGCCGATACTTTTTACGTTCGGCTATATTCGGCGGGGCCATTTTCTTACCAGTTCCGGTACGATATGGTGGAGCAAAGCCCTAATGATGCAGAGCCGAATAACACATTTACTACAGCCACTCCTATCGCTATTGGCCAAACACTGCAAGGACATACAAATTATTTAGCCAACGGTAGTACGCTTGACCCTGATGACTACTACCTGACCGTTCCGCCTTACGATGGTACACTAAAAGTGTACGTAGAAGGTACAAATCGTAGTGGTACCGGCGCCTGGCTATACATGTCAGTTTATGACCGCCGCAAAACCAGCGCAATTTTAAACAAATACATTAGCAACTCAACCAATATTGCCGCCAATGCTACCATTCGGGATACCATTAGGCTATATGGCCGTGCTACCGATACCACTTATTTCCGCTTCTACTCCAGCGCTCCTTTTATTTACAAATTGCGCTACAATGTAATAGATACCAGCACCAACGACATAGAACCAAACAACAGTTTTGCCACAGCCATACCTATAAGCGGCAACGACGTGCGGCAGGGCCATATTGATTATGCCTACAACGGCATTACCGATGCCAATGATTATTACCTCACTGATTTTGCAAGTAATGATAGTTTGAAGCTGTATCTGCAGGCAACCAACCACTCGGGCACAACCGGCGATTTCTATTTCTATGGATACAATACCACTTTCAGTCAGATATATACCCGTCACAAGCTAAATGTGCCTGCAGGCACCACCGTTTTTGACAGTGTAAAAATTGCCGTAACAGCACCACAAACTATTTACCAGAGGGTAGCTACCAATACCAGGGCATTCAGTTACCAGCTTAGTTTAAACAGCCGCCTACCGGGCAATGGCTTTAGCATTAGTGGTAAAACCACAGGCTGTATAAATGTGCCACAAGTTTACAAAGCAATAAACACGGCTGCCTCCGATGCCGGGGTAACCTACCATTGGATTTTGAGCGGCGGCGGTGCTTTAAATTTTACAGATAGTATAGCCAACATTAACTGGACATCGGCAGGTACACATACCTTATCATTGTATGTAAGCAATGCAAATGGTTCGTCGGTTACAAAAAACTTTGTGGTTATTGTAAATGCCGGTTCGCCGCCTTCATCGCCCATTGTTACGACGAAAGGCCGCTATCTCGACATTGCTGCTCTGCCCTCCGGTGCTGTAAGACAGTGGTATAAAAACGGAACCTTGCTATCTGCAGGCGATTCGGTTATTTATGCTGCCGATGCTGGTAGCTACACAGCCACTTATTTGAACGAGTGCGGAGAAGGCAGTCCATCACCAGCCATTGTATTTAATGCAGGCCAGGCCCAAAACATTACATGGGGAACCATTGCTGATATGCCGTTCTCTCCCGATTCGTTCCGTGTTATGGATGCGATGGCTTCTTCCGGACTGCCGGTTTCTTATAAACTGATCAACGGTCCTGGAGTGTTAAGCAACGATACACTCAGGCCAACTGGTTTTGGCGCCATCACAATACAAGCCTTGCAATATGGCGGTACCGATTGGGCGCAGGCAACACCGGTAAACAAAACAGTGAACGTGGTGAAAGGAACACAAACCATCACCTTCAACCCTATTGGTAATAACATTTACAACCCTGCTGCGCCAACATTTGCCTTAGACGCAAATGCCACTTCTGGTCTTACTGTAACCTATCAAATTGTAAGTGGCCCGGCTACTGTTATTGGTTCTGTACTACGCATGACAGGTGCTGGCACCGTGCAAGTGCGGGCTCGACAAACCGGCAATGCAAATTACCAGGCTGCGCCAGAAGTTATCAACGCTTTCTGTATTGGCCTGCGGCAAATAGAACCCATTAAAGGGCCACCCACCGTTTGTATTGGTACGCTTCGTTTTACCACAAAAAAAATAACCGGTGCTATATATGAATGGAGCCTGGGCAGCGGTGGAATACTTACGCAAAGTGCCGACACAGCCATTGTAAACTGGACAACTGGTGGCACACATACACTTTCAGTAAGGGCTTATACCGCCTGCGATACGGTAAGAAGCGAAGTTCAAACCTATAGCGTTTTTGTTGATACGGCTTTTAACGTAGCCGCCGTTACAGGCATGACACCTGTAAATGGTGCAACCGGCCTATCGCTGCCTGTAGCCCTGCAATGGAACGCTTCGGCCAAAGCCACCACCTACGATATTTATGTCTGGCCAGCCAATGGTACTGTACCAACCATACCATTAGACAGTAATCTTACCCAAACCAATTATCTTGTAAATGGCAACCTTGCGCTCAATCAACCCTATAACTGGAAGGTTGTTGCAGGCAATGTATGCAGTGCAGCCACCAGTGTAACACAACAATTTACTGTAGCTCAAAATAGCGGCAGCCAGCCAGACCTTGTAATGGATACAATAGCAGTTCCGGTTACTATCTACCAGGGGCAACCCATTACCATTACCTGGCGGGTAAAAAATGACGGCCTGAACGGAACAGGTATCGCCACGTGGAAAGACCGTATTTATATAAACCCCACCAATGATATTCGTGTGGGCGGCTCTACGCTGTTGGGCGAATTCAACAATCCATCTTATCTCTTCCCGGGCGAATCGTACACCCAAACAAAAACCGTTACCATTCCGCCCGGCGTATCGGGCCCTTGGTATATTTCAGTCATTACCGATAACGAAGAAGCCTTTTGTTTTACCAACGATTGCAATGTGTTTTGGGCGCCTAGGGGTAATCATCATAAAAATACAGTAATAGAAAGCAACGAGTACAACAACTACCGTTTTACTAATGTGCCTATTCTTGACGGTGCGCTGCCCGATTTAAAAGTGAAAAACCTTGGTGTGCCAGTGAGTGTATTTGGCGGCAGTGTTATCACCGCTACGTATACCGTAAAGAACGAAGGCGTTGTTTCTGCTGCAGGCAAAAAGCAAGGCGGCTGCCCGCAACGGGGCTGGACAGACCGTTTTTTCATAAGCAAGGAGCCGGTGTTTAATATTACCAGGGCAAAAGAACTCACCAGCAGGCAAGTTGTATTTTACAAACCGGGAACCAACGATTGCGCTACAGAAGCCCCACCATACGCAGATTATCTATTACCCGATAGCAGCTATACCTTTGAGCAACAGCTTACCATTCCGTACGATTATTTTGGTACCCAGTACATATATGTTTATACCAATGGCTATAACGAAGCCTTTGAAGGGGCATTTAGTACCAATAATATCCTCCGAAGCGATTCGATAAATGTAACGATTGCACCACCTTCCGATTTAGTTGTTTCATCGGTTCAAAACATAAATAACCAGCTAAGCGGTCAGCAGATGCTTATAGAATGGACGGTGACCAACCAAGGTGCTAATCTCCCTCAGGAAACCGGTTGGACCGACAGTGTGTATCTGTGCAATGCACCGGTATTCAGTCAATCGGCTGTAGTGTTGACATCTATGGCAAGTAGCCGACGCCCCGAGAACTTTAACCAGAGTGCCTTTTACAACCGGGCAGTCCGGGTGAGCATTCCCGACAATACGCCAACCGGCATTTATTATGTATTTGTAAAAACAGATGCACGAAGTGAGGTGTTTGAATTTGACAAAGAAAACAACAACACTACCCGAAGCAATGCCTTCAACATCACCCTGCAAGATCCCATTGATTTAATTGTAACGTTTGTTGTAGTACCCGACAGTGTGCGGGAAGATCTGCCATTTACCATCAGCTTTACGCTTAAAAATAATGGAATAAGAAGTGCAGCAGGTAATTGGCAGGATGCAGTTTATGCTTCGCAAGATTCGATACTAAGCAATTATGGCAGTTTAGTAAATACAACCGTTCATTCCCGCGATACCCTGCTTCCCGGTGCTTCAAAAGTCTACACCAGCGAGGTGCTCATCCAAAAGGGTTTTAACTTTGGGAACAAAAATGCTTACATCAAAGTACTGGCCGACAACCGCAACTTTATGTATGAGCACAATGGAGAGGACAACAACGGTTTAATTAGCAGGCCGATCTGGGTAAAACCAAATTACGATACCCTCGTTCGCAATGCCGACCTTTCACTTACTAATTTTACTGCACCTAATACAGCCAATGCAGCTACAGATATAAATGTTAGCTGGATAGCAAAAAACATTGGTTCGCATACCACCAGTAAAACAAGTTGGTACGACAGGATATACCTTTCGCAGGATAGCATAGCCACCCAGTTTGATTACCTTCTTAATTCACAAACGATTAGCGACTACAGAACCAAGGGATTACAATCTGATAGTTCTTATAACCGCTCTGCCACGCTGCAAATTCCTTCGAAAACTTACGGAGCATGGTACCTGATACCTCGTGCCGATATCTTTGGTAATATCGAAAACGATTCAACTTCAGATAACAATAAAATGATCGTACCGATACAAATCGTTCCGTCTCCTGTGCCCGACCTGGTCATTACACCGGAAAGTGTTTTGCCCGATAGCATTTGGGGCGGTCAGCAGTTTATGGTAAAATATAATGTAAAGAATAACGGGACCGTGCCTACACCTGCAGGTCAAATCTGGTACGACAAAGTTTATATTTCATCATACACGGTACCTGAAGGCTATGGATCCGCATATAACCTGATTACCCAGGCACTCAATCCCGGCGAATCATACACCGACAGCCTTTTGGTTCCTATTCCATCCTATTACTCCGGTACCAAATACCTTATTTTGGGCACCGATAGCCGTAACGAAATTTTTGAAGGCCAGTTTGGCGAAGGAAACAATCTTAACGTAAGGGAAATCAATGTTTTGCCTTACAACACCCGTCCGGCTCCCGACCTTATTGTGTCGAATGTAAGCGTGCCGGATTCGGCCATTGTAGGTAAAAATGTTACGGCCGGTTTTACCATTAAAAACATTGGCGTAGTTCCGGCGGTCGGCTCAATTGCCAATGCACTGTACCTAAGCTCCAATACCGTTTTCGAGAGTAATCTTGACAAATTAATAGCGGCTAATGACCATGCAATATTCAACATTCAGCCTGGCGATTCTATTAGTTCGCAGCTTACAGGCCTGGTATTACCAGACTTAGCAGGATTGTACCGCGGGTTGGTGCGTACAAATGTGCGCAATACGGTGCATGAATTTCCATTTACCAATAATAACAATAGGGCAAGCGACAGCGTAATGCATGTAGACGCAAGGGCTTTGGCGGTAGGCATAACGCTTACTGATACTCTTTTTCCAAGAGAAGGAAATTACTACAAAGTGACCGTGCCGGCTGATGTGGATTTATCCGTAGCGCTAAATACAAACCTTTCTGCTACGGGTAGCAACGCCCTGCATATCGCCTACAACAGGATTCCGTCCGACCTTAATTTTGACATCAGTGGTTATAACCCTGCTTCGCTTAATCAACAGGCTTTGGTGAGCAGCACGCAGGCTGGTACTTATTACATAAAAGCCCAAAGCCAGGGTGTGGAGGTTAAGGAGCCGGTAAGCATTACAGTAACTGCATTGCCATTTTCCATTGTTAGCTCAACACCCGCTGTAATGGGTAAGGGATTCTTAACAGGTATGTTATATGGCGCTGGGTTTAAACCCACTACGCAGATTATGTTGCGCAATGGCAGCACGAACTATAACGTGGCCTCCATCAGGCAATTTATAAATAGCACGATGCTGGAACTTGATTGGAATCTGGAAAGTGTTCCCCTTGGCGTTTACGATGTTGTGGCCGTCAATCCCGGAAATATTGGAACCGTTTTGGCAGGTGCAGTTACGGTGCAAAAATCCAGTGGGTTAAAACTGGAATACACACCGCTTCTGCCATCTGTGGTGCGGCCTACCGGCGGACTATATACATACAAAGGAAAAAATATCGGCAACATAAACATTCCTGTTTTGCAAGGCGATATAACTATGAATGCCGCCAATGCGACTGTTTACAAAGTATCCACCACCGGTAAAGTAAAACGCTATACCCAATATGCCATGCAGTACGACAGCCTGATGACCGAAGACTGGTACATCAGCAACCAAACAAGGGTGGTTCCTTTCTTTGGCAGAAATATTGCTCCGGGCGAAGAATTTACGGTAACAATAGAAGTACGATTCAACAAAAGCAGTGTACAGGGACAGGACAGCAAGTTCCCGCTGCAGTGCCGTATGCTGGGCTACAGCGGCAGCGACCTGGCAATTGAGCAGATCCGGAATTTTGAAATGGGTCGGCGCATGATTTTATACACCCCAAAAGTAACCGCGGCCCTGCAAGGCAGTGAGTTGCATACAACGGCACAGGCAGGCAGCCGTCCCTTTATTGAAAGAATTATGAAGGAATTTGTAGATGGAGGCATTCTTTTCTGGAGCGACACAGTGGGCCTCAATCTGCGGTGGGACTGCAGCCGTTGCCTGCAAAACCTACCTGAAGTGCGGCCAACCTCTTTGGTGGACAGTTTTGCATATAGTCCTGCCGGTGACTTCGTTAGTGGCACGCAAACGGTTGCATCGGCAAAATTGGAAGGCGGCAAAACTATGCTGATTGATATGACTGCATCACATTATTGGCCCAATGCTTCAGGCGGTACACCGGGGCAGGCTGGTGAGGAAATAGGATGGGATTTATTGAAGGTTCTAGGGCCGTTGAATATTACTTCCACTCCATCTAATCCATTTACCATACAAGTATCAGGGCTTAGGCGTAATCCCATAAACAGTAATATTTCTTTCGGTAAACCATCGGGCTGGTCGCCGGTTTCTGATACCTCTTTCCTGATCATTTCGGCCAATACCATTACCGGTTTTGACTCAACCAAATTCCGTTTGGACCTGAGCAATTTCGCATCAGCAGCGCCAATGCGTAGCGGCCGGTTCACACTACGTCTGCGCAATGGCAGCGGTAGCAATCCCGATTCCATCATGCTTGCATTTATTGCCTACAAACCCAAAGCGGGCGAGCAGGGTGTGGATGGAGTGGATGGAAACCCTGGCGAACAGGGGAGTCCCGGAGGCCGGGGAGGCAATGGAACCGCTCAGCAACCCAATGGCGGCAAAGGCGGCTTGGGTGGCAGAGGCGGCGATGGGTTTTCATCTTATCTACCGGGGCTGGGTGGCGATGGCGGCCCTGGTGGTATTCCATTTGGCAATGGTAATGGCGGAGATGGGGGCGATGGTAACAAAGGGGGCAGTACTTCAAATACAAAGGAAGATGGTGCAAATGGCGGCAAAGGAGGCTGTGGTGAAAATAGCGGACAAAACGGAGGTAAAGGCGGTACGGGTGGCAATGGTGGTGATGGCGGAAAGGGTGGACCAGATGGAAGCGGTGGTTTGGGAGGAAACGGAGGCTGTGGTGGTGCAAGTAATAACAGTGCTGCGGGTGGTGGTGGCGGAAATGCCGGTGATGGCGGGCCTGGAGGTGATGGCTGCAGCGGTGGTAAAGGTAGAGATGGCGGAAAAGGTGGCCTGGGTGGTGGTGGCCCGCTGGGTGCCGGAAGTGATGGCGCCGATGGCAAAAAAGGGAAAGACGGCGCAGCAAAAGATTGCGGTTGCGGTGGTCTTTTACCAAGTGGCAATGTACTTGACGATGAGAAAGTAATAAACGGAGCAATTGGCTATGCAAAAGCAACAGCAGTTGCTTTGTATGAGATCCCCGACAAAGGTATAGGTGCCACCATGGGACTAATAACCGAACACATGGACCAGGGTGCCAGCGAAAGCTCTCCGGCAATGGCCAACTTAGCCGTAGGCTTCGGCTTTTTTGTTGATGTGACCGGTGCTGCCGGTCAAGCGATAAGTACTTC
>JBGSMI010000251.1:0-26108 GCA_041740215.1 Ferruginibacter sp. | reverse complement strand
AAATGCTTCCAGTTCATCGCCTACTACGCATTCACCAACTCCGGCTGGCGTTCCGGTAAATATCAGGTCGCCGATATTTAATGAAAAATAATTGGAAATATGAGAAATAATATAATCGAAGCTAAAGATCATATCGCCCGAATTACCTGTTTGCATCAATTCCTTATTTTTATAAAAAGTAAAGTTGATGTTCTTTTTGTTGAGCCCGGGAACGATATCAATGAATTTTCCGATGGCTGCGGAGTTGTCAAATGCTTTGGCTTTTTCCCAGGGCAATCCCTTAGCCTTTAGTTCATTTTGAATATCCCTTGCTGTAAAATCTATTCCTGTAGTGATACCATTGTAGTAATTGGCAGCATGTCGTTCTTGTATATATTTTCCGTTTTTTGAAACACGTAGTACCAATTCACACTCGTAGTTTAATTCGTTGGTGAATTCAGGATAATAAAAAGGAGTGTGGCTCTGCAACAAAGCGCTTTTCGGCTTCATAAATATAACCGGCTCCTCGGGTAAGTCGTTGCCAAGCTCATTGGCGTGTGCCACATAATTGCGGCCTACACAAATTATCTTCATGGTTTTACAGGTATTTTTTAATTCCTTATGGAGCAGCGAATATAGACAAATCGAATAAAAAAAACAACTATGTATCCGAAATCCCTCAATCTGCTTTAATGGATAATTTATTTACTTCATTCATTGTACGATCAATCCCAATCGAAACAAAACTCTCTATAATATCAACGCACTTTTGCATTTTAAGTTGTACTGTAGGAATTTCATTGTTTAACCATTTACCCAATACAAAATCGGCCTGCATTCCTTTAGGATATTGATCGCCAATACCAAAACGAAGCTTTGGATATTGATCCGTACCCAAGGTTAACTGGATATCTTTTAAGCCGTTATGCCCGGCATGCGTTCCATGTGGACGAAGTCGTAATTTGTCTAATGGCAACGATAAATCATCTACAATCGTGAGCGTATTTTCCAGGAGAACCTTTTCTTTATCCATCCAATATTTAAATGCCCGGCCACTCAAATTCATATAAGTGGTAGGACAAATGCAAACAATTTGTTTTCCTTTCCATTTTACTTCCGCTACATAAGCCAGTCTTTCTACCCTTAAAGCGCCGCTATGCTTTTGTAAGAAAGCATTAATCACATCAAACCCGATATTGTGACGTGTATTGGCATATTCGTTCCCGTAATTGCCCAATCCTACTATTAAAAATTTTGACATGATGGATGCAAAGTTAACAGAAATGCCCCTTTTTAAGAGGGGCAAAAGTTCAAAGGTTGCAGCGTTTGCACTCAATAAATGAAGTTTACACCAAACTTAAACCTCATCCCCCAGCCACTGACTCCCCAAATAATCGGGATCTTTTACAAAAGAGAGCGGAGGCTGACGCTGAAAATCCGAAATTGAATTCGATGGGCTGTCAGTCAATACCAATGGTACATACATGATTTTAGTAGCAAGAAGAGCGACATCCGATACTCATCGGAATTGGCACGGTTCCATGTTAATTAACTTTCAAAAAGGTAACATCGTTTCTCCTCGCCGATAACAAACAGCTTGCTGGAATATTCCGTATTCATCCGATTTCAAATTCGCCCAATTTCATCAGATTAACAAATGAAACCAATTCCTTATTCGTTCAGCGTTGTTCATTTTGTCGCCATAAAAACGACGTTTCACTCCAAATAAAAGTACAGTTCACTCCTTTAGCCACTCCGATTAGTGACCGTTTGTGTTATAAGCCGAAACATCTATAAAACTATTTAACATGAAAACAAAACAAAAGTTTCCGCAACTGCTTTCGCTCGCATTAGCAGGCCTATCGCTAACAATGCTCAGTTCCTCTTGTAAGGATGATGACCCGATGCCAACACCAGTACCAAATATTGTGCAATTGGCACAGTCCGACACATCTTTGAGTATATTGGTATCGGCTGTTGTAAAAGCCGGACTCGCTAATACATTGTCCACCACTGCAAACCTTACCGTTTTTGCACCCACCAATAATGCGTTCAGGGCAGCGGGTTTTCCGCAATCACGGATCGATGCTTTAACCCCAGCAGATGTTACAACTGTACTGGTTCCTATTCTTACCTACCATGTACTGGGTAGCGTTGTGAATGCAGCAAATGTTCCGGTTAGTGATGCCGTAACTACATTAAACACAAAAAAATTATTTGCTTCCAGAAATGCAAATGGTGTTTTTGTAAATGGTATACGAGTAGCTACCGCCGATTTGAATGCGAGCAACGGGGTAGTACATGTTATCGGAAGAGTATTGGTACCACCTACACAGTCAATCACCGAAATTGTGGTAGGAAATCCAAATTTTAGCCTTTTAGAAACTGCAGTTATTAGAGCCAATCTTGCTGCAACGCTGGGCGGCGATGGTAAGTTTACCGTATTCGCCCCGGTTAACAGCGGCTTTCCGGCATCACTGGACACAGATGCAGAAATTAATGCAGCTCCCGTGGCAACAGTTGCAGGAATTGTTACCTCACATGCATTTGCCACAAATATTTTTGCAGGAGATTTAACGGCAGGAAATACAGGCGCAACGGTTAATCCGGCTACCACCTTAACAATTGCATTGACACCTCCTTCAGTAAAAATTAACGGAAGTACAAGCGCCGCTTCCGCCATCACAACTACAGATATTGTTGCCACAAACGGAGTAATTCATATCATTGACAGGGTGCTGCAGTAAATAATACGCCTAATTCTAATCTGGCAGTCAAGCCAAAGAATGGTTATTCTTTTTAAATTTGACAAGGGCATCAACGGTAAACAATTTGATTGTTCATCCGTTGATGCTTTTAATCATTATATTATGTTTACGCACAAATACAGATATGTTTTTGCGCTTTTGTTGTCTTTGTATACTTACTTAAATACAGAGTTTTGCAAAGTGTATTATTACTTCAATATCCAAATTGATTGGTACTATGCTTTTTTCACAATTTTAATCATTACCCTACTCATTTTGGAAGCCAACCGGTTTTTAGAACCTTTCATCCGAAAAAGGGTTGATCTGGAAAAAAGTAAAACCCGTTTCCCTATTCTGTTTTTCGTTGCCGGTAGCATCATTTCAACCCTCGTTGCAATTGGGGTAGTAGCATTTATTGGTTTGTTCATGCATTCCTTTTCGGTTCAGGAAAACATTACGCCGCTTAAGCTCAACCTGATGTACGCCTGGTTGGTCAATTTGCTGTTTCACCTCATTAATACCATTGTATTTTATTTCCAGGAATATAAAACCACCAGGATTGAAGCCGAAGAATTAAAACGCATTTCCGTACAGGCCGAATTGCAACTGGTAAAGAGCCAGATTAATCCGCATTTTCTTTTCAATAATTTAAATGTATTATCTGCCCTGGTAATGAAAGACAATACGGAAGCCAACCGTTTTATTGAAGAGTTTTCCAAGGTGTACCGCTATATACTTGCCAACCACGACAAGGAAATAGTGCCGCTTAAAACGGAACTGGATTATATAAAACCCTATATTTTTTTATTGGAAAAAAGATTTGGAAAAGGGCTGTTGGTAACAATGGACATACCGGAACATCACCTTGAACATTGTATCATCCCGGCCTCTTTACAAATGCTGATTGAAAATGCCATTAAACACAATATTGTAAGTAAAAACAAACCATTGCACATCAATATCCATGCGAATGGTACAAAAAAAATGGTGGTTTCAAATAACTTACAACCAAAACAACTCGTTGAAAAGTCAACAGAGTTTGGCTTGCAAAACATTATAAAACGTTACGAACTGGTAAGCAACAAAGAAGTGCTGATTGAACAAACCACCAGCTCTTTCATTGTATCCATTCCATTATTACCCGCCATTTTAAATACCCATTCTTAACATAATAAGCTGGCAACTTAAAACGAAAGATTGTATGAATGTATTGATCATTGAAGATGAACTACTTGCGGCTGAAAGGCTGGAGTTGCTAATAAAAAACTACGACCCATCTATTACCGTGCTGGCTTGTTTGGATAGTATTGATGATGCGGTTAAATGGCTTAAAACAAAACCACATCCGGATCTTTTACTGATAGACATTCAGTTGTCGGACGGCCCCAGCTTTGAAATATTTAAAAAAGTAACAATTCAAAAGCCGGTCATATTTACAACTGCTTATGACAATTATGCATTGGATGCTTTTCAATTATTTAGTATCGATTATATTTTAAAACCCATCACGGCAGAAGCGCTCGCTGCAGCCTTTAATAAGTACAAAAATTTCACAGCAGCATTTTTCCCTTCCGACTATTCGTTGCTGACTGAACAGTTAAAAGAAAATTTTTCAAACAAATATCGTAACCGCTTTCTTGCAAAAGTTGGGCAACGATCTTTCTTTGTAAAATCCGATGAGGTAGCTTGCTTTATTGCTGACAATAAAATTGTAAATCTACTTGATAAAGACGGTAACCGCTATCTGATTAACTATACGCTTGAAAAGCTGGAGCCACTGCTTAATCCTCAATATTTTTTCCGGCTCAACCGAAAGGTAATTGTGCATAGTAATGCCATCGACCAGATAAAGCCTTACTACAACAATCGACTGAAATTATTTGTAAAAGGTGTAAATACTGAAAATGAAATAATCGTAAGCAGAGATCGGGTGACAGATTTTAAAGCTTGGGCAGAAGCGTGATTGGGCGAAACATTGGGTGTAACATAATCGTTTGGGTTGAGAAAGCTGAAATGGTGAATGATAAATGATGAAATTATGAATGGTGAATGGTCAAATACTTATAATTGACAAAGATTGAGAGGATAGATCGGGAAACACCTAACATAGCGTTTGTTGTAATGGAATCATACTACGTTTTATTTATACTGAGGATAGATAACAATAATGGCTGGTTACCAATCCTCCTGCAAAGCTTCAAAGCTAACGGAACCAGCCCATTTTTTACCAGAGCAATCTTACTGGGTGTATTTAAAATTGTCGCACCACTATACAGGGTTGCCAACCTTTTTTTTATGTGTTTTTTAAAAGAAAGAACCTGCACAAGGTTGTCAACCCTTCCGACAATTTTAAATGCAACCATTTTACTGTAACGTAGGCGGCTGTATCGGAGCTGCAGGTTTTTCATTTTCATTTAGGAATTTCAACTTCTTGAAAATTTTACTCTTTTTAGAACCGGTCACCTCATCCCCCAAAATCATACCCCATGGTTTCAGATCATCTACCCGATCAAAAATAACTTTTAAGATAGCGATGGCGGGTATAGATAAAAACATTCCGGATACACCAGCCAACGCACCTCCAATCAATACTCCCAGAATAGTAATCAATGCGTTGATCTTAACTTTCGAACTAACTACTTTCGGCATAATGATATTGTTATCGATGAACTGAACCACGATCAATATCACCAATACGCCAATAATATCTGTAATCTCGGTAGAACTGGTGAGCGTAATCAGCATGCAGAATATAGAAGCTATCAACATGCCAATATATGGTATCATGTTAAGTATGGCAGCCAATACACCCAGAAAAATTGCATATTGAATACCCAATATCAAAAACCCCGCTGAGTTGATTGCAGCTACGATGCCCATCTCTATAATCAGTCCGATCATGTAACCTTGTACGATAGACCGTGACTCTTTCAATACTTCCATTACCCTCGCCTCGTGCTCGTCTTTAAATACACTTAAAAAAAACTTTTTTATCATTCCACGATAATACAAAACGAGGAAAGTGTACACCGGCAGCAATACCATTACCATCAACGCTTGTGTTACTGAAATAACAGTATCACCTAAAATACCGCCACCAGAATTTTTAATTTTATCCGCAGCATTTACCATAAATTTAGATTGCTCTATCCGGGTAAAATGAAATTTTTGAGAAATCCATTGTTGCACGGTAATCCAATGATCGGCGAGATGCCGTTTAATAGAAGGCAAATCCTGCATAAATGCCGATATCTGTGAGGATAAAAAATAAACGATACTGCCTATGAATATGAGGGCGATTAAAATTCCGATAATATTGGCCAACGCCCTCGGCATTTTTTTACGCTCTAAAAAATTGGTTATTGGCAATAGAAGGATAGCGAGCAAAATGGCAAAAGCAAGTGGGACAATAATATCACTGGCAATAAAAATAGTATAGCAAATAATGGTGAGACTGATTAATGTAAGGCTCAGTTGCTGGTAGAATGGCGCACGACCTGTTTGGTTCATTTTTATTTAAATATAATTAAAAAGCCACCACCTGCATTGTATTTTTTATACAACAGATGATGGCATGTTATAAAATGCGTGCTACAGTAAAAAAATTAAGACGACTTAATTTGTGACCCGATCACAATCTGGTGTTGAAAGTAATTATCTTAGGAGTGGCGTATTACCTACTAGAACACGAATTAAAAAACAGCTATAATACTGTAGACGTTTCGTATAATGGCTGCCTAAAATTTGTGTTGTAAATTAGATACTTTACGCATAACCTATCGTTATTCGTTTCCCTTTAAAGACTCTCCACCCACTTGATGACTTCCTCTTTGGTTTTACCAATTTTATTTTGAAGACGTCCAATCAATTCATCATCTTTTCCATCTTCATACATAAGGTCATCATCAGTAAGATCGGCATACTGTTTTTTCGCCTTACCTTTTAATTCATTCCAGGTTCCATTCAACTTTAATTTCCATGTTTCCATAATCTTAAATTTATAGATTGTTAATAATTAAGTTTTTCAATTCAGCTTAATTAGTGGTTGCGAAGAATTTTCGTTCGTCCAATTGTTCGTCGTGCTTATGTATAATGTAGTTCTGCATATACAGATAAACAAGCAGATTTCCACCATATTTACTGAAAAAGCATAGTTAAGATAATCAGGCTGCCCGTCGGATTACCTTTAATAAAAATGCAATGATGGCGACCACTAAAAGAATATGGATTAAGCCACTGGCATGAAAGCCTAAAAAGCCAATAGCCCAGGCTATCACTAAAATTACCGCCACTACGTATAAAAGATTTCCCATGATATGATGTTTTAATTTACTCAACAAAAGTCAATATCATGCCAATATACAAAGCCATTATTTATGTGTAATTTTGAGAGCGCAACCAGTTGCATAGGTTTGGGTTGTGTAATATTATCCGCAAAACGGGCAATAATTTATTCTATCACCTTTTTGGTAGATCAATCTAATCACTTTAACCTTGTTGAATATTTTAACGACGCTATTATCGCTGACTAATAGGTCATTTCACAAAATAAAAAATACCTCAGATGGACTTTATTGATTACTACCAAAAACTGGGTCTTACAAAAGGCGCTACTGATGAAGAAATAAAAAAGGCGTATCGTAAACTCGCCAGGAAGTTACATCCAGACCTCAACCCGACAGATAAGGAGGCCAATAAAAAATTTCAGGAAGTGAACGAAGCAAATGAGGTATTGAGCGATCCCGAAAAAAGAAAAAAATACGATCAATACGGTAAAGACTGGCAGCATTCTGAACAGTTTGAACAGGCACGGCAATCGGGCAGGCGATCGGCACATACAAGTGGTCAAGACTTTTCTGGCAATTTTGAAGGAGGCGATTTCTCTGATTTCTTTTCGTCTATGTTTGGCGGTTCCGGTGGAAAGCGCAGCCAGACAAAATATAAAGGTCAGGATTACAATAGCGAACTGCAACTTTCATTAAGAGACGCTTACGCTACGCATCAGCAAACGCTGAATATTAATGGCAAAAGTGTGAGAATTACCATACCCGCAGGAATAGAAAACGGTCAGGCAATTAAATTGAAGGGGTATGGTGCACCTGGCGTTAATGGCGGCCCCAACGGTGATTTATTCATTACTTTTTCTATAGCCAACGACCCAAGGTACAAACGCCAGGGCAATGATCTTTACATCAATGAAACCATCGGATTATATACGGCTGTGCTGGGTGGTGATGTAACGATTGATACCCTGAGCGGTAAAATAAAACTGAAAGTAAAACCAGAAACACAAAATGGCACCAAGACCAGGCTGAAGGAAAAAGGCTTTCCTGTTTATAAAAAAGAGGGCGAATTTGGAGATTTATATATCACCTATACTATACAAATACCTACCAATATTACTGAAAAAGAAAAAGCTTTATTCACGGAACTGGCTTCAATCACTTCTTAAAAAATTTGATATGCAAACAGAACAGTTAATATTAACAGATACTTTTTGTATCAGTCACAATGTAGACTATTCGTTTTTTCAATCATTATGCGAAAATGGCTTGATTGAAATTACTACCCGGGAGGATCAGACATTCATTCCAGAAAGCCACCTCGAATTTGCAGAGAAACTGATACGATTACACAACGATTTAAAAATTAACCTGGAAGGTGTGGAAGTGGTAATGTATTTATTAGAACAACTAAAGCACCAGCAAGTGGAAATTTTGAAACTACAAAACCGGCTACGTTTTTACGAAACTTAGCCGGTTTATTTTGCTATACAGTATGATTTTCAACCGATAAATAGTGTACTTTTTTATTCTGCTGAAGGAATAAATTTCATTGAAATTGAATTTACACAATGCCGGGTGTTCTTTTTTGTGAGTCGTTCTCCTACAAACACATGGCCGAGGTGTCCGCCGCAATTGGCGCAAATGATTTCTGTTCTGCTTCCATCAGCATCTGGTAAATGCTTTACAGCACCTGGCAACTCATCATCGAAACTTGGCCAGCCGCAGTGCGAATCAAATTTATCATCAGACAAGTATAAGGGGGTATTGCACCTTCTGCAAACATAGGTACCCGCCTGCTTATTGTCTGTATATTCTCCAATAAATGCCCGCTCTGTGCCTTTGTTGAGGATTACCCGTTCTTCTTCTTTGGTTAGTTGATTGTATTCCATTTGTTTTAAACTTTATAAAGTAAACAACCCAGTGATACTGATTGTTCAGGCATTAGGTGAAGTACTATTCCTGGGTACTGGCTGGAATAATGTATAAAGGCACAATAGCCTGGCGCAACACCTTTTCTGCAATGCTACCCATCAACATTTTATCCAGCCCACGTCTGCTATAGGTGCCCATCACAATCGTATCAACATTCAATTCCTGCGCTGCATCCAGTATCGCTTGTGCACAATCGCCCTCGCCCACCAGCGTTGTAATGTCTTTATCACCGAGGTGACTTTTTGATTGGTCAAGAAAATCCTGCGAAGCTTTTTTAAACACCGTTAAATCATTGAGGATATCCAATGAGCTAAATCCGCTGTATCCCATGATAGGTGAGTAATCCAGCGATGAGTAATAAATGGGTTCCGCTACCACATGCATTAACACAACGGATGCATGGGTCGCTTTTGCCAACGCATATCCTGCATCCGCAATTTTTTCTGCATTGGGGCTGTAATCCAATGCGATTAAAATCTTTTTCATATTGTATCGTTTAAATTTAAAAAGAGGGATGAATGATGAGTGATGAGTAATGAATGATGAGTAACAAATGATGAGTAATGAGTGATGAATGATGAGTAATCCAAATTCATGATTGACCATTCACCGACCGATATCTGCAGGATCACAATTCACAATTGACCGCCCGATATCAACTCGGTCACAATCTGAACCATGATACCATACTTGTACAACATTACCTTGTAGCTCAATTACTTCACTTCAATAAAATTAAGCATTGTTTATGAATTAATACCGGCTTATTGAGTTTGATAAATCATTGATATCTAACTTATAAATCGAAAGGACAATTTTATCAGGTAAGAAGCTAACTATTGTATTCATACAGTAAACACCTTTGCTGTGAAACCTGTCTGAAGCAGTCAGGGCTGTGGAATCAGCCTGCTGGCAGTATAGATTTGCCGAATGATTAAAATACTATATCGATTGAATTGTGCAGTGTACTATGTTGCAATAAAAATCCGAAAGCTGGTCTATACCTGCTTTCGGATTGTATCAAAAAATATTTACTACCTATTTAATTTTGCCCAATAATCATCCAGTTAGTTCCATCACTTTGTATGGCTAAATATTTCCATTGTAAACTTAGAATGAGTGAACCAGCACCGTCGATGGTTTCACTATTTAGGGCATTTACGGTAACCTTTTTACTGCCGCTATCTGTCTTTTTAATGGTATATATTCTCCCCGTGATTCCAACTGCAGTTGGCAATGAGATTGTTCTGTCTGAACCACCAGCATTTACCAAGACAAGACTGTGGGCGTTCGTTAGTGTCAAGTTGCCGCTTACACTAGTAACTGCCGTTGAAAATGATCCATTGGTTTGCAACGTACTATTTGGACTAGAAGTGCCCACCCCTAAATTACCTTTTTCGTCCATTGCACTCAATGCAGTTCCACCTGAATTACGCCATTCCGTAAGGTTGGCAGATTGGCTGCTGCTATTTGCCTGAACCCCTAATGCCACACTTTGGTTACGCATAGCCGCTACAATTACGCTGGTTCCGGTAACACCACTTGCAAAAGCCGGAAATGTAGCCGTTTGCCTGTCGCCACCTAAGATAGTAGCCCAGTAAGATCCCATTTGTAAAGATCTTCCACCACCTCCCTGCCAATAAATATCACCACCATCTCCACCAAATCTAAAATCGC
The DNA here is from genome assembly GCA_041740215.1 of Ferruginibacter sp. Taxonomy (GTDB): domain Bacteria; phylum Bacteroidota; class Bacteroidia; order Chitinophagales; family Chitinophagaceae; genus Ferruginibacter. The sequence goes on along the minus strand of JBGSMI010000251.1, from coordinate 15,487 downwards.
CGGTGCCCGATGTTTTGGTAAATAGTAGTTGCGCAACTGCTCCCACTCTTCTGATTTCGATGTTATCTTTTACCACGAACTGTGCTGCTGGATCTGTTACACCAATACCCACTTTGGCCGACTGATAAATATCTTGGGTATTGGCAGTGGCCCCATTATTAGTAGCCACATTGAACCAAGGTTCAGTAGTTAATGCTGCCGCTATATTTAAACTATTGCTTGCTACGCCATTAACCGTAGAGGTAATGTTCGTGCCGTTAAGTGTTAGCGCATTTGTATTTACTGCCGGAGTTGTAGACGTTATACCGTTAATGTTAGATGTAATGGTATTAACAGCACTGCTTAAAGTATTATTGTTGATGATATTTACACCTGTAGCCTGAACACCATTAACACTGGTAGTAAGTATATTGGTTACACTGGTATTACTTACATTATTTACTATGGGTGCAGTTGCAGCAATGCCATTGGTAGTGTTCGTCATTGTGTTGTTGGCACTAGACAAGGCATTGGTAGTGGCCGCTGTCACCAGAGAGTTAAGGTTTAAGGCAGCCGAAGAAACGCCGTTTACAGTGGATGTTACACTGGTTCCATTTAACGAAAGTGCATTGGTATTGACTATTGAAACCTTACCACCCGAAATACCATTTATCTGGGTGAAAAGAGTATTGGCAGAACTTGTATTGCTGACAGCATTTATAATCGGCACCCCGCTGCCCGTTATACCATTTACTGTGGTAGACAAAACATTGTTGGCACTGGAATTACTTACGTTGTTGATAATATTAACGGAAGCCCCAACTCCATTGATCGTATTTGTCAATATATTATTTGTATAACTTAAGGCATGAGTGATGCTGCCATTACCTGCTGCAAGTGCTATCCAGGAAGGAGATGCCGGCGTACCGACATTTACCCTAAAACTGTTGTCACTCGTATTGTAAATCAGCAGTCCTTTGGCTGGTAACGGGATAGCATTTTGTTGCCCTGTTGTCATCCGAGGTGCAAGAAAGCCTTTATTTACACTACTTACATCCAGCATCGCACTCGTATCGGGCAAATTGCCTGTTCCATTGATTGCTATATTTTGAGCATAAATTTTTGTTACAGTTGCAAGTTGACAAATCAACAGCATCATTAGCAAATGCCTTTTTTTCATGTGGTAAGGTTTGATTATATTATGGATTTAGAGGATGGTATGAATTGTTATTCAACGATTACTTTTTGTGTATTATGATTATTATCCTTTCCGACAATTTCTATTTGATAAATTCCGGCAGCCAATTTTGCACCTGTATTCAACGCTTCAATTGTGTTACCACCATTGTTTTGTATGCTCTTCATAAAAACCACCTGGCCAATGGTGTTGGTTACTTTCAACTGGTATAACCCAGCAGGCTGATTGTTCATCAACAGGTTAATCACGTTACCAGTTACAGGGTTAGGATAGATGCTAAAACCACTTTCGCTTTTTCCCATTGCAATCTTTACAATTGTGCTGTAAGTAATTGCTCCAGATTTATCATAACATTTAATCCTGTAAAAATTATTGCCTTGTACCGGTTTAACGTCTAAAGAGCTATAAGTATTGTAAGCGTTATTTGCTCCTGTTACATTTATCGTATTAATGCCGGTAAACGCCGCTCCATCTGTTGATTTTTCAACATCATATTTTACCATATTCAACTCGTTTTCCACTTTCCACTCTACCACAATATTGCTGTTTTTTTCAAAAGCCTTCACATTGCTGATGGTTAAGGGCAATACATTCATTGATGGCTTAAATACAATTCTAAACCTGTTTGCTGAGGCTGATGCGGCAACAGCATTGATTGAGAAATTTACCGTAGTGGTACCTGAAAGATTCACCATTGTGCTTGTTCCAAGATAGCTGTCTTCTAAAAAACCCATCATACCCGGTTGCTCTAAACCTGTTGCATCAAATACAAATTGATATGCCCTTTGAGTAGTGGTAGTTAATTTAAAATTAACCGTATCATTAAAACCCAGTGCCGGCCTTCTTTCTGCAACCAGTGTGCTATTGTCTCTAACGATGCTCAAATTTTCATTTGAATTGGTAAACTTTAACGCATCATCCAAATCAATTGCAGCATCATACAGGTTATCGAATTCTGCAATAACACCATCGGCAAGTGTTGTGCTATTATCTGCATTCAATAAATTTAAAGTAGTGATAATCTGACCGGTACCAGCAGCAGGTGTACTTAAGGTAGCAGGTCTGAAGATTGCATTATTATTTACAGTTGATTTATCGCTTTCCTCAAATACAAGTGAAGCAGAACCGTTTTTCCTGGTTTGTACAAAAAATGCCTGGCTTGATTGAATCTCTTTTGTCTGTGAACTACCACCAACCGATTTTACATATATTCCATCATCATTCAAATCATCCAGCATTACATAACCACCCACCTGGTTTAAAAACGGATCCCATACATACATGCGTTTTATAAGATTATTCCTTGACACTTTATTAAAATCAACCGGAGAAGCATAGGGATTACCAACCAGGGTATATTTTCCACCAACCGGTGTTGCGGTGAAAGTTTGCTTTCCCGTTTGTAAAGTACCGATGCTATTGATCGTTGTGGCATTCATGTTACCATAAATGGTGTTGCCAGGTGTGCGATCGCCTCTTACAAAAACAAAGTAGCCATTGTTATCAGCACTTCCGACAGTACCTGTAGATATAGCAACTTTGGTATTTGCAATGTTTACAAATTGCTGTGTGCTGTAGTTAAAGCCCTTCAGTGAAATATTGTTGTAACCACTTACGTCCAAACCGTTTCCGGTTATTCCTGTTGGATTAGGACCAGTAACCAGTAACCCCAAACCTGCTGCATAAATACCCTTATTTTGCCAACTGTTTAAAATTGTATTAGAATTCGTAACAGGTGCCGTTAGTAGTCTCCACGATCTTTTTCCGGGAATATATCTTTCTACATTTGCTTTACCAATTATTTTACTTGCAGAAGCAACAGGAGCAACTCTTGCAGTAAGGTTAACATCAGATCTTAATGTAAGATTGCTATCTGTGTAAAGATTACCATTATTCACTTCCAATGTATTGGTAACAATCACTGCAGACTTTAAAGCTACACCGTAGGCTACTTTTGAAACCCTTAGGTTATTAAATGTAGTCGCGTTGCTACCAGCTACATAAGAAACCAATGTATCATTGTTACCACTAAAGCTAACGGTACTTCCACCTGCTACAAATTCACCATCGTTCTTAAAAGAAGCATTGTTTACTACAAGCGATACATTGCCATTTAAAACCATGCTACTTCGTGGGCTAATGGTAAGCTGCTGTGCTGCCATTGATAATGACAGTATAAAAAGAATGATTAGGGAAAAGAAAAACTTGGTTTTGGAGTTGCAAAAAGTTTTCATAAAAGTAATTTCTATTTTCAAATGATTTGAGGTGAAAACAGGTAATCTACTTTGATGCCACGCTGCAATTGACTTAAAATCAACTATTTAAAAAATTCTTATTAATGCAATTTTCCTTTCAAAGGAAACGCATTCCGGTATTTGGAAAATTTGAAACCTCAGCCGGCGCACCTTGTAAGTTTTCTTTCAAAGAATTTTGATGAGGATAAGAAGAAGGGGGATATTTAAAATGAAAGACAGGAGTAGAACATGTAGTCAGGTCAGTTGATGGCTAAAAATATTCTCAATATGGTTCATACTTATAAGGAGGTGCCCTTAAACATTGCCCATCCACGTTTAATTAAAGATGCCTAAATACGATACTTTCAAAGCCTATGCGGTATCCACTGAATAAATTATAAGCATAAAAAAATGCCTATTAACCAACCATTCATTTCAGACGGTTCGCTAATATGCACTTCTCTACTAAAGCCAGCAATCGGCTTATCTTTATAAGACACTGTTATGCCTGGGCAGCAGGTCCGCCAAAAGTAAATGGCACTTCTATCTGATCCAAATCCTGTATGGTGCCATTAGCAGCTTCAAATTTATTTACATTTTCAATCATCGCCTTCATAAAACGTTTGGCATGAAACGGCGTTAAAATAATCCTGCTTTTTACTTTACTTTTGGGAGTGCCTGGCATTACATTTACAAAATCTATTACAAATTCTGCATGGCTATGGGTAATAATGGCCAGGTTTGCATATTGACCTTCTGAAACCTCTTCTGAAATTTCGATATTGAGCTGATTGGGCTGTTCCGGTAAACTGTTCATATTGTTTTATTATTTCCTGCAAAGATAAATACAAAGCCGCTGAATAATGTTTGACCAGGGTATTAGGGCGTATTTAAAATTGTCGCAGCTCAATAGAGGGTTGCCAACCTTTTTTTAAAGTGTTTTTAGCAGAAAAGAACCTGCACAAGGTTGGCAACCCTTCCGACAATTTTAAACTCACCGGGTATTATGTAAAAATATTAGCAAATGACAACTACACCATAGACGGCTTTTTTATAAAATTTGTATTAAAAAGTATTGTTTCCCGATTGATTCCTACCTACGGTTTAACCGGTTCGTAAATTTAGCAAGCAGACACGAAGCAGGCAGGAAGCAGAGCCAACGGAGAGACGAAAGAGACTAACCCGAAATGGGTGTATTTAAAATTGTCGCACCACTATATAGGGTTACCAACCTTTTTTTTTAGTGTTTTTTAAAAGAAAAATCCTGCACAAGGTTGGCAACCCTGCCGACAATTTTAAATGCTCCCCCGCAATAATGCACCTTTAACAATGTCTTCTCCCATTTACAAGGGGTTGCTAAACTGGTACAAAACCTGCAATTTAATCTCCGATCTTCTATTGCCTTCAATTTCATCCAGACCTGTTCCAATGACATTTTTACCTTTGTAAATCGTTTGGGCCCACCGCAGCCAAACCGTACATTTTTTACTGAGATCGTAATTTAAATTGAGATAATAACGATAGCCTTTGTCGAAAAAAACCGGTATTGAAAAACTATAGAGCACATCATTTTCATAAGCATATAACCGGCTATCGTAACCTTCTGTTTCAAAATATTGCAGCCGGATACTCCCCGCATATTTTTTCATCATGGGCTTAATCAACATATCTGCATAAGTTAAAAAGCCTGTTTGATTTCCTGTTCCCTTTTTATCATACCAAACCATTTCAACCCGGTTGCGAAATGTAAGCGATCGGTTTAATTTGTAACTAAATGAGGTTCGGATATTTTGCCGGGCTTTTGACACAGCCGGTGTTAAAGTCAATGTACCCGGATTGTAATTTTTGGCTTTCGATTCTGTTCGGTAACGCAGGTACATATCCAGCCGCTTATTGGGTTTGTAAGATGCTTGTACCAAATAGTCCGTTCCGGTAGAAGGTGCATCCACCAGGTATTTAAGCCAGGGAAATTTATAAAAATCTGCATAAGCATCAATGCGCCAAAACACATGAGGCCGAATGCTGATACCGGCAAACATCCCCCGTTCATTGTTTGGCAAACTACTTTCGGTAAATGCACTGCTATACAACGATTGGTAAGTACTTGAAATATTCCGATATAAGAAACTCATATCAACTTTTGAATCTACCGCAACGATCAACCCATTTACCAAAGCCTTGTCAAACTGATTGGTAATGGCTGCTTCCCCAAAAAAATGCAGGTTCTTAAACGTATAACTATAATCGACACTGTAGTTGCCAAAACGGCTCCCCGAAATAGCATACAGGTTATATGGATCGGGCGCTTTTTGGATCGGTAATTTGAATTGGTATTGAACACCATTTACACCCAAATGCAACCGACGAAAGTTATAGGAAATATTGCCACCTACTACCAATTGCTGTTGCACTCCCTTATCGGCCACTTCACTTTTAGTACGGTGGAAACCAGATATTTGCAGCGACGAAATGTAATCATCATTGTTAAGCGTATCGGGTTGTAAATTACCGTCTACTTTTTTGAAGGATGCGAATACAGTCGTTTCAAAATTATTACTGGCAACCGTTATTCCTACACCCCGATGAAAGTTAATTTCGCCGGCAGAATTGTAAGGCCGCAATACAGCTAGTTGCCGTTTAATATTGGGCACGTCGGCACTTTTTCTAAAAGCAAGGCTTTGCCACTGCGTAAGGCCCTGTCCCAGGTTTACCGTAAAATCGCCCAGCGCAAGTGATTTAATTACCCCAATATTGCGGGCAAATAAATGGGCAGAGTAAAAATCAAATCCGCTTTTTTGGGCACCTTTAAAAAACTGTTCACCAGCATCCTTTTCTCCCACAACACCGTATTGCAATAAATTTTTGAATTGGTATTTATAGCGCAAAAATATCTTTTGTCTTGATCCCGGATAGTAGTTGTTGGCCGAAGTTGCATCCAATTTAAATCCTTTTTGCTCTTCTATTACCTGGGCCACCCTTGCAATCACACTGCGGCTGCCATTTACAAGTCTTTCTCTGATAGAGCTGATCACATTTTGTGGCGTACTTACCGTAATGTATGGTCGCAGGCGGTCGATCAGTTGCAAATCGAACCCAGGCACCGCCTGCAACTCATAAATGCTGATGAAGTTTCCGAAAAGAGCCCGATATCCAATAATGTTTTGCAACTGAATGGGAGAAAATAGTCCCAGCTCCTTTAGACCACTCAAATCAGGCGCATTTAGGTTAATCGGATTTTTTACATATTGCCGCATTGACTGTAAAAATGAATCATCCTCTGTTTCCAAATCCTCATTTTTTTCGGTGATATCTTCCAGTTGCTGCTCAATAATGGGTGGCGTTACCGGTACCTGCGCAAAAATGCGCTTTGGTAACAAACAGAGTACAAATGACAGCATAGCTGCGAATACAAAATTGTAAAAAGCGAGACCCCACGAAAACGAACTGTCATGTATTAATATTTTACAAGGTGCAGCCATTTGTTTGTAGCAGATATTAAAGTTTAAATGTTCAATATTTCAAGTCATTCAACGTACTCAGCGTATTTCAATAAAGTCGCCGCAAATGAGTACAATATTTTAAAGAACCACCTTTACCGGCTCCGGATCTTTTATCGGGAAGGGCTGGCGGCGTCCTCACCAAAATTCATGATTAGCATCAACCCCGGCGACAAGCCCAATTGTGGATGGTAACTGCCACTAAAATCTAACCGGTAATTCTTCCACCCAATACCAACCCCTGCATAAGCCAACGATGTAGCAGAAGCAATACCAGCCCTCGCAAAAAACTGTTGCATAAACTGGTATTGCACACCCATATTTACATTTACAGGAAAATCTTCTTCCTTCACTATTTCAGCACTTACAAAAAACTTGTCGGAGGCATCATACCCCAATCCAACTTTAAATGCTGTGGAAAGCTTTTCATCTGTTTTGCCAAATCTTCCTCCTACGGGATTGTAGACATGAATACCAGTAGTTAACTGTTCCGTTAAATGGATCATGGCCCCCATTTCAACGGTAAGGGTATTGGCATTGCTGTACGATGGAACCCTGTAGCCATAATAATTAAACTGTACACCAATATCTACAGCGGAGCCGAGGCTTCGGGCGTAAGCCAATCCGACTTGATTTTCATTGAAATTTTTAAACCCTGCATATTTTAGGTTAACACCAAAATTTCCATTTTTACCTGGGATTGCAACCGCTGCCGTATATAAACTGGTAGCCGAAAGTAAAAAGCGTTGTTCACCATAAACTCCCGCAGTCACATTTTTAATTTGTGCCAATGCAGCCTGGTTATTGGTAAAAGAAAAAGCATCGTTGTGCTGCACACTATAAGCACCCAGCCCAACATAAATAGCAGAAATAGGCTGCCGTAGCGATTGAGAAAATCCTACAGGCAACAATAAAAACAACGAATAAAAGTGAATAAAGAAATGTTTTCTCAAGCATCTAAATTTTACTTAAAACAATATAATATAAATTCATAATTTATGCAATAGCCGCATTGAAAATTGTTTTGCAGAACGTCTAATTCTTAAATAATGTGCATTAAAGGGAAGGTGTAACTGGACTAAAGTGCAACAACTCTTCCATCAAAAAATCAGACAGCCGCCATTTCTTACCAATTGTTGTTATTTTTGCGCCATGCAAATTTTAGATGGCAAAATAGTATCGCAGGCTGTAAAGGATACGGTAAAAGAACAAACTGCCCTGTTAAAATCCACCGGAAGAAAAACGCCGCATCTGGCGGCAATTTTGGTGGGATCCAATGGAGCAAGCGAAACTTATGTTGCCAGCAAAGTAAAAAGTTGTGAAGAGATAGGATTTGCCAGCACGCTGATCCGGCTGGATGTAACAGTTGAGGAAGGTGAATTAATTGCAGCCATTGAAAAATTAAATGCGGATGATGATGTGGATGGCATTTTAGTGCAACTACCCCTTCCTAAACAAATCAGCGAAGAAAAAATAATCAGCCTCATCAGCCCGGATAAAGATGTAGATGGATTTCACCCGATGAGTGTGGGCAAAATGGTACAGGGCTTGCCCACCTTTATACCAGCTACTCCGTATGGCATTGTGATGATGCTGGAGCATTATAAAATTGAAACAAAAGGCAAACACGCCGTGGTAATTGGCCGTAGCAATATAGTAGGCCGCCCCATCAGTATTTTATTGAACCAGAATACCTATCCCGGTAATTGCACGGTAACAGTTTGCCATAGCCACACGCCTAATTTAAAAGAGCTTTGTCTGCAGGCCGATATCATTGTAGCAGCCTTGGGCCGTCCGGGTTTTTTAACGGCGGATATGGTAAAAGAAAATGCGGTAGTACTGGATGTAGGCATAACAAGAGTAGCCGATGCCAGCAAAAAAAGTGGATTCGCCATTAAAGGAGATGTGGATTATGCAAACGTGGCGCCCAAGTGTAGTTACATCACACCGGTACCAGGAGGCGTTGGCCTGATGACCATTGCGGCATTGATGATGAATACGTACAATGCCTGTGTTGCAAAAAACCAGCATTGATATTTTGTTTAATTGGCAATATTTGTTTACCGGCAGTTGTTTTTCATGTCATCATCGTTGTGTCACTCCCTTGTGCATTTGCAGCAATGGGCAACGTTAAAATGCAGTAGTTGAACTAACAAAAATTTGAGTGACTAACGAAAATGATAGACAATTCACATTTCACCTCCCGATAGCTATCGGGACACAATTCACCAAATGATTCAAACAGAAACCAACCGATCACAGCAGCTCCCGGTAATGGAGCATTTCTATACTTTACAGGGCGAAGGTTTTCACCAGGGTAGGGCTGCATATTTTGTTCGCCTCGGCGGCTGCGATGTTGGCTGTGTTTGGTGCGATGTAAAAGATAGCTGGGATGCCAATGCGCATCCGAAAAAAACGATTCAAGAAATTGTAAATCTGGTAGTTGAAAACTCTGCACCAATTCAACAAGGTAAAAGAGGTGGCTTAGTAGTAATAACCGGCGGCGAGCCTTTGATGCATAATTTAACAACACTTACTACTGCACTACAGACAAAAGGCTTTGAAACCAATATAGAAACCTCCGGCGCACATCCTTTAAGTGGCAGTTGGGATTGGATCTGCTTATCCCCTAAAAAATTTAAAGCCCCGCTACCCGAAGTGGTGCCCTTTGCCAATGAATTGAAAGTGGTGATCTTTAACAAAACAGATTTTGAATGGGCCGAGCAATATGCAGCTATGGTTTCGCCCAATTGCAAATTATTTTTACAACCCGAATGGGATAAAGCGGCAATGGTAACACCGCTGATCATAGAATACATCAAACAAAATCCACAGTGGGAGTTATCGCTGCAAATACATAAGTATATTAGTGTTCCTTAATAGTTGATGGTTCATGGTTGATAGTTCATAGTTAAATGCAGAGAATGCTTATTTTGAAAGACTTCACTTATCAATACCATTTACATTTAACTAGCTTTACAGTTTCTCTTGTGAACCATGAACCATGAACCATGAACCATGAACCATGAACCAACAACCTTCAACCATCAACCTTCAACCATCAACCTCCACCCCTCTTTTAACATTGCTAAAATAAAACTATGGGCATTTCGTTTTATCTTCATTTACTGAAATAAAATCAATGCAAAGATCCCCATACACGATTCGCCCCATCATAACTGTTTTTCTGTTCTTTCTTTCTGCTACCATATGTTCTGCCCAATGGTATGTTCCTGAAAAGGTAAATAAAAAAGCAGGTGAAATTTATGCGAAAGCTTATGAAGATGCACAGGAACAAAAATATGAATCCGCCATCAACAACATCAATAAAGCAATTACAATTGATCCCAGATTTGTAGATGCCTTTTTATCAAGGGCAGGTATTTATGCTAATCTTAAAAAATATGATGCCTCTGTCACTGATTTTGAGAAAGGCTTTCAATTGGATTCTGTTTATTCATTTACCTACCTGCTCCCCTATTCCATCTCACTGGCAGGCCTCGGGCAGTTTCAAAAAGCATTGACAGCGGTGGATCGTTTTTTACAAAATGACCAATTGAATTCGCAAAGTTTAAGGGCTGGCAACTATCGAAAAAGAGTGTATGAATTTGCCGTGGAATATGAAAAAAAACATCCATCGAATAACTATGTTTTTACACCCCATAACTTAGGTGATAGCGTAAATTCAAGGGCGTTGGAATATTTTCCATCGCTTACCATTGATGGCAAAAAACTCATCTTCACCCGGCGCATTGCAGGTGATGAAGATTTTTATGAAACGGATTTAGTCGATGGCAAATGGAGCAAGGCCGAACCTCTTGGTGGCAAAGTAAATACCAACCTAAACGAAGGTGCTCAAAACATTTCTCAGGATGGCCAGTGGATTATTTTTACCGGCTGCAACTATCCCGAAGGTCAAGGTAGTTGCGATCTGTACATTTCCTATAAAACAAAACAGGGCTGGAGTGAACCGGAGAACCTTGGACCAATGGTGAATACTGATTTCTGGGAATCCTCTCCTTCGCTGTCACCCGATAAACGGGACATTTATTTTAGCAGTAACCAGGCCGGTGGCTATGGTGGTAAAGATATTTGGGTGACGCATCGCAATGCCAATGGCAAATGGGGCCGACCAGAAAATTTAGGCGATAAAATCAATACGAGCAGTGATGAAAGTTGTTCCTTTATTTATGCGGATAATCAAACGCTCTTCTTTAACAGCAATGGCCATATGGGCTACGGACAAACAGACCTGTTCTTTTCCAAAAAGTTAAATGACAGCACCTGGAGTGAACCTGAAAACCTTGGCTACCCCATTAATACCATTGATGACGAAGGGTCATTGATTGTATCTTCTGATGGCAAAACCGCCTACTATGCCAGCGACCGAAGTGATACCAAAGGCGGTCTTGATTTGTATAGCTTTCAACTAAGGGCAGACATACAACCCCCAAGAACTTTATGGGTAAAGGGCCAGGTATTTGATGCAAAAACAAAGGCCGGCTTACCTTCCTCCGTTGAACTAACGGACATCAACAGCCGTCAGTTGATTAGTAAGGTACAGACTGATGAAGAGGGCAATTATTTAACCACATTACCGATTGGAAAAGACTATGCATTCAATGTAAACCGGAAAGGATATTTATTTTATTCGGAGAACTATAATTTAAATGACAGCAGCATCGACAGTATTTTTACAGCCAATATCCCCTTGCAACCTATTGTAGCCGGTGCAGTCATCGTACTGAAAAACATTTTCTTCGATAGCAAAAAAACGGAATTAAAACCAGGCTCGCTGGTAGAGCTGGATAAGGTGATTCAGTTGATGAATGAAAACCCAAAATTAAAAATATTGATCAGCGGCCATACGGATAATGTTGGAAAAGATGCAGACAACCTCGTATTGTCTAATGGCAGGGCTTTGTCTGTAATCAATTATTTGTTGGCCAGCAGGCAAATTGCAAAAGACCGTTTACAGTCCAAAGGATTGGGTGCAAGCAAACCCATTGCAGATAATGCAACCGAACAAGGCAAAGCGTTGAACAGGAGAACAGAGTTGAGTGTGATTAGTAATTAGCTGGTTCACTTTTTCATTTTCCATTTGACCAATCTGGCAAGCTGGTCACACGACTTTGTGTTCCCTTAAAAGATTACTTCTTATGGTAGCTATTTAAAAATTATTGCTCGCTATCAATGGATGACTAATTACCGGGTTGGCGCCGGTAGCATTTTTGGTAAATGCGGTATGGTCGTTGCCGCCGGTTGTAATACTTCCAATACTATTATTTACTATTAACTCTGCTTCAACTATTGCATTATCATCAGCATCTGTGAATGCCTTAATGGTTGCAAAATAATTCCATCGGTTGTTTTTATAATAATAAAATGCCTTTGCTGAACTGTCGTACACCAGTAATTCATTTGCCAGTGAATGAATGTCGTTTCTGGCGGTAGTGTTCATTACCTGTACCACTAATCCTTTGATATTGCTTTCAATTTCGAATGCTGCACTGGCATTGGGGTGGCAATGCCAATGCTGATGTTTTGGGCTGTTATATTTTTGCCATTGCAAAGAGCAAGTGGTAAAACTATTCTTTCATTCTTTTTTACAATTAAAACCAGATGTTATTAAACACTTCCGTAAAATGGCGATTTTGAAAAAATATCCCGGGTAGAGATTTTTCAAAAATTAATTTAAAAAAATGCATGCTGTTTACTAATCGATCCATACATCTTTTGATTGAGCAATTATCCGCCATTGATCACCAATACATTGAACTGTAAACGATTCAAATAACGAAAATCTATAGGCACTCAAAACCGGTATTCCTTCTTTATAGCTATAGTACAATTTGTTAGACTGAAAAGAATATGCATTTAAGTTTAAATTATTAACCGAAACCCAGCCACTTGTAGCACCACCGTTAGCGGTAAATATATTGGGCAAGTTGGCACTACTAATAATATAAACCCGGCCATTGGTAGCTCCGTTAGCTGTAGGTAAATTGATGTTAATGATTTTCCCGGCATCATTCCCCATGTCAGCCACTATTGTAAAATCAGACTCTGAAGGTGTATAGTCTGTAGTTACTACTTTGTTGGGAAATTTCATGCTACCAAATACCGAGATGCCGCCATCTGCATACAGATTTATTTTGCGGGTATTTGCCGTTTGCCCAGCGCCCACGATATCCAAAGCATCGGCATTTCCAAATACCTGGTAGCCAATTTTACCTGCGTTATTATCTTTCCCTATAATTCCTGCACCAAGTTCTAAAGTATTATTGCCATCTATTTTCATATTTCCTGCCAAATGAAATTTGGCAGAAGGTAAGGTTGCACCCAGGCCAACCCCAATATTACCACCAAATGGATTGAGTTTTAAAGGCATTTCTTTTTTCCCGTTTAACGATGAGTTTTGCCTTGCCTGGATTGAGGTGCCATCCAGGTTTAAATAATTGGATAATACAAGTGAACCTGGTTGAAAAACCTTTAGAGTGCCATCATTACCAGCTCCAGCACTAATTGAACCAATATTTGAGCCACCGACAAAACTAAAAAAGGGGGATGTAGCGTATAAATTTGTACTAAATCGGGTCCAGTTTTGTGTGGCTGTACTGATCAATTCTACCCAGTTTGCTCCATCAAAAAACCAATACCCTTTTGTATCAGTATCATAAACAGTTAAGCCATCTACCGCTATGGAGTTTAAGGAATTTCGCTGTGCAGAGTTCATTCTCGGAAATAGTACACCTTTTTTATTGCTTTTAATTTCCAACGCCGCACTTGCATTGGGTGTTGTAGTGCCAATGCCTACGTTTTGAGCCGTCATATTTTCTGTTGCAATCAATATCGAAAGCAGTATCAATAATTTTTTCATTCAATCTTTTTTATAATTTAAAAACGATATAGTTAAACCTTGTAGCACCGGTGGCATTGGCCTCAAAAAACAATTCGATATTTGAAGTAGATGTTAATTTTGTCCGATAAATAATACCTGAAGTACCATCTGCTAAAGACACTAACATAAGTGTGTTTGTAAGATCCCAGCCCGAAGGTAAAGCTGGTATTGTTAGATTAACCAGTGCTGCACTGCCTGTACCTGTTACCGATTTAATAACGGAGCCGCTGTACTTTGTTCTTATGCCTCCATCTACATCTAATTTGGTAGAGGCTGTAGTGGTGCCTATGCCAGTATTGCCATTATCTAAAATGGTAAGTGCATTTGATCTTAGAAATGGAGTGCCATTACCAATTGCAAAAAGTGACCGAACGGTTGAATCGTTAAAATAACCAATTGCACTTGTAAACTGTGATTTTAATATTAATCCAAATCCAAGGGCAAACGAATTACTACCTCTTACATCATTCCTATTTCCTACGGCAAAAGCTACCCCACCGCTTATTTTATTATTCGAGCCAATTGCGGTAGAGTTATAATTACTAACTGTATTTCCCAAGCCCATTGCAATTGCCGATTCCCCCAATGCTGCCGAATTATTACCAACTGCGTATGCATCATCTCCTTTTGCCACAGCATTTTGTCCAAAAGCAAAGGTGTATGAGCCTAAACTATCAGTTGCCCAATTATTATTAATGTTTACCCCACCTCTAGCTGCCGATTTTGCTGTATTAAAATACCAACCAGTTAATGGGGGAGCCTCTGCTTTTAGAGAATTGGTGGTAATTTTTGTCCAGTTTATTTTAAAGCCTGATAAATTATTTACGCTATTTGAACGAAACGTAAACTCCAAATCTCTATCTCCTCTAAAGTAAAAAATTCCAGTTCGGGTTCCAGTAAATACTTGTTTTTTTTCATAGTCATCTGCAGAATATATTTCCAGGCTATCATAAGGGCTTTCTAAATTCATTTCTATCACCTCTATCTTTATAAGTACGGTACTATCGTAATTAGTTAAAATTGAATAACCACTATTACTACTATTGTTATAGTTACCTGATGCTCCACCATTGTCGTAAAGTGTACCATAAAAACCACTAAATCCTAAAGTAACATTGTTTGCAGGCATGGAAGAAATTATAGGAGCAACACCCGGGTAAGTATAACGAAGTAAACTATCGCTATTTGATTGATTTATTGGCAGCCATTTACCTCCGTCGTGGTAGTAAAAACCTGCCCTGGTTGTATCGTACACCAACATGCCTTTGGCAACATTCGTCATGCTGTTTCTGGCTGTAGTACTAAGACGTGACATTAGTAACCCCTTACTGTTACTTTTAATTTCTAATACTGCATTGGCGTTTGGTGTGCTGGTGCCTATGCCTACGTTTTGGGCATGTGTTGTTGCCGTTAAAAAAATGCAAAGCGTAATTAATATAAAAGTTGATTTCATTTGAATGGTTTAAACAGCATGGTTCGTTTAATAAAATTGTGGCATCCTATATTTTAACTATACCCAAAACCTTACTTAAAAAAATTTACAATAATTGCCAGTATGGCCAACGATAAAATTTTAAATGGTCGATAAGCTTTTTCAACCACCGGCTTAATTACTTCTTTTTTTATTTGACAGGCATTGCCAGAAAGCCTGTTAAAATCATCAATACCATCTTTTACG
>JBGSMI010000250.1:0-2147 GCA_041740215.1 Ferruginibacter sp. | reverse complement strand
CGCAATAGTTACCTTTATTTCAATGCTGCTTCCTTTTGCATATTGCTTAAATAACATTACACTGTCATTTAGTATTTCACTAAAATTGCAAACCAGGTTATGATTATAAAAAGCAAACCCCTTATTGAATTTTTCCAAATCGAACAGATTAACAATATCGGAAGATAGTTTATCAAGATTTCTCTTTACTATATCCAATTCTTCGGATGGGCTATTGTTAGTGATGTATTCTTGTAAATAGTTATTGATAAGTGTAAGAGGTGTTTTTGTTTCATGTGCCAGATTTACAAAGGTGTTTGTTCTTTGCTCATTTATTATTTCCAACTCCTTTGTCCTTTTATCCACTTCATTTTTAAGAGTACTGTTCCAATTTAAAAGTTCCTTTTCAGAGTTGGTTAATCTTTCATGCTCAGTTCGCATTTCCCTGATATGCCTTTTCATTTGCAAAGCAAATAATGACAAGAACCCGAAATTGGTTATATATGCTTCTGTAGCTTGACCCATGTTAAAAAAATCTATAACCGGCAGCATAACCCATGGTGTTAAACTCAAAAGTAGCACCGCCATTTCTTCTTTAGATTGCCTGCCGGAGAAATCATTTTTATATTTAAAACGAATGGCTTTTACCATAGTGATAATAACCCACAAAGCATATGCAACTGGAAGTACTAATAAATCTTTGGCTGATTCTAATTTATTGGTAACAGCAAATACAATCACAAAAAGCAGGTATGGCAGAATAAGAAACATATACACTCCCCAATGTGCATGAAATTTCATTTTCTCCAATGAGAAAGCTTTATAAACATAGTAGGGAAAATAACAGGGAGTAATAAAACCTGTAGCATAAGCAAGTGATACTTGAATAAAAAATGAGCCGGGCATATTTGCATCCGGCAAAAGCCCACCAGTAATATTATAAATGATAAGTAGGAAAATTAAGACAATATTCAGGTAGGCAGTTTTATCATCAGGTCGGGCTAACCTATAAATCAACAGATAGAAAAAGATAACAATTTCTATGCTCACAAAAATGAATGTGACAATATGCATTTGGGTACCAGGAATCAGCATATTGATTGTTTAAATTATTCTCTCTTCAAACAAAAAAGCTTATAGCCAAAATCAAATTCATGATAAATTGAAAAGCCAAATTTCTCATACCATGGCACATTTGTTAATGTCGATGTTTCCAAACAAATTGTTCTGTTTTGCTTTTGCCCTTCTGAAATAACATCTTGCAATAACTGGCTTCCAATTCCTTTATTTTGATTATGTGAATCAACGCCAATAAACCATAAGTAATACAATAGTCCATCGGGTTGCACCTGTTTTATTTTAGCTTCCCTTTTCATCGCCTTACCAATATTAGATAAACTCAAACAGGTAAAACAAAATCTGGCATCCAGTAGAATTGATTTTATTGTGGTCCTTTTTTTATCGGGTAATATCAATAATGCACAGCCCTTTTTATCCTCGGTTAGAAAAATATCGCCAAACAAATTGCAGACATCATAAGAGTATTCCATTAGCCGTTTTATTCTTTCAACCCTTTTGCTATCCTGCCTGATGATATAATTGACGCTTTTATTATCGTCAAATGAGCTTACAAGGATATTAACAATGAGGTCTTTATCTGTATGTTGCGCTCTTATCATACCTTATAAGTCAATTGGTTATACAATAATATATAACAATTTCTATACCGACTTTAATCAAAAAAATTTGGTAACAGCCTGTACCCATTTGATTGTTTCAAATTAAGTGCCGTTGTTAAACTTTATGCTAAACAAAAGCTTTAACAGAATCATAATATTCATGCCGTTCCCTTCGGTCGGGCTTTTCACTGCAATCTTCTTAGCAATAGGATTTCCGTTACAATTCCTAACGGGAATGACTACAGACTTTAAAAAAGTATTCTGTCAGACCCGCACTATACACCCATCTTATTTCTTTTACGCCTCCGGCAAATAAGCTGGGAGAACTGCACTGGATAAGTATATTGGTCATTGAGATTGGCTCGTACCTTGGCACACTCCAAAAGTGAAATTTCAATGCAAATTAGAATTCTCCCCCTTTGTTTTGATTTTACTTCGTTGCTGAGTATGAGGCCGGGTTTTTTTTGAACTCGTCCTTGCAACCTGTTG
>JBGSMI010000247.1:0-5308 GCA_041740215.1 Ferruginibacter sp. | reverse complement strand
AATATCTATTGTTTTATTTTTCAGGGTCGCAAGCTGATTGGAGACATTGTTTGAAGCATAAATATCCTTACCAGAAGATCTAACGGTAACATTTTTTTCCAGCACCGCCGATAGGTTATCTGTGTTAAAAGCTGTTTCACCGGTTTTAAGCAGTTCTACTTCGGCTACTGTGTAAGCGAACCATGCATCAGACCATGGGAATTGCGAAAACTCCAGGCGGAAATAGCGTCCTTCCACTTCAGGAAAACCCACTTCTGATATTTTGTTAATTCCTTTAAAAATAGCATTACAGGCCAGTTTGAAATTTTGTCCGTCCATAGAGTAAAACAAATTGTATCCTACATCCATTTTGTTGGGGTCGGCCCAGGTAAATGGCTTTTCAGAAGCCAGTGCAATACGACTTACTTTTATCGCTTTATCCAATGCGATTAAAAGGGTATCATCGTGTTTAAGCGTAGGACCACCCGATAAGGAACCATCAGCAAGACCGTTTATATTTATGCTTTTATTTAATGTAAAAGTTGGCTGACTTTTTTGAAAAGCAGACGGCTCACTTTTGGCAGGTACAGCTATTACGGCCACATCTTCATAATAGTTTGCCCGGTTAAAAGGTTTATTCAAGTTGATATTTATTTTTTTGCCACCATTAATTTGAGTTTTCGACCAGGTAAATGTTTTCATGGATTGTTCCGGCGTAATCCATGGACCCCCGCTTGTACTCCAGCCATCGCAATTGTGTGCGCCAATGGTAATGCCCAATCTTTTAGCCTCTGCAAGTGCCCACTTAAACATATCAAACCATTCGTCTGTACCAAACTTTATTTGAGGTACTAAATATTTTTTATAATCAATTAAACCAACATTCAGAATGGTGGCTTGGGAAATTCCCTGGGCTTTCATGCTTTCGAGGTCCTTAGTAATTCCATCTTTAGAAATGGAACCCTGCATCCAATGCCACCAGGTATGCACTTTTGACGAGTTTGGCGGATTTTTAAATTCATTTTCATTCAATTTATGTTGGGTTGCTTTTTGCGAGAAACCTAATTGAATCGAAAGGACGATGCTAAGGATTGGGAAGAGTGTTCTTATCATTTGAATATTATTTTAAAATTTTGTTATTGAAAGAGTGCTTAATCTTTTTTGGTTAGTGAAATGATTGTGTTTAGAAATGAAGTTCTACATTAATTAATTACAGAGTTTATTTTGCCCTGATTTTATATAGTGTATGTAGTAATAAATAGTTATGGGTAAAATGATATTAAAAAGAGATTGATAATTTTTGGTTCGGATTTACTGTTTTATCAAAAATCAGCGAATCCTTTTTGAAAACCATTACATGAATTTTAGTAGCACTTCTTTTTAACTGGATGGAGATTTCGGTATCAGCCAGGTGTATTTTATTGAGTTCAAAATCGTTGAAGCTTGATGGTAATGTGGGCTTGAAAACAAAGGAACGAAAACCGGTTTGTTCGAAACCTAAAAGACCTTCAATATAGATCCGGCAGTACAAAGCGCTCTCGGCTGATAGATGCCGCATATTATTCTCCGGGTAAGCTTCAATAACATAAGGCACATGATCACCTAACAATCTTTTTGTAGAAAAGGCCTCAAGTTTGCTCAACGATTGATCCACTGCGCCGGCTTTGAAAGTCCCACGCAGCGCATATAAAGTGCCCCGGTCCCAAAAGACATTGGCATCGGTCGATAAAGGATTTAGTTCGACCAGCACACCATTTTCTGTCCATAATTTATCAAGCAGCGCAGTTGCTGTAGCTGCTGCCCGTTTATCAATGCCCATTGCCAACGGCAAACAAATCCAATGTCTTAAGTGAGTATTGCCGACGAAATACCGATAGGTTTCCAGTCCTTCCAGATTGTAGCCAAATTGCTTTTCGATGGCCAACTCCAAATCTTTGAGTTGCTGTAAATAGATCTTGGCTTCTTTGTGCAAACCTAGTTCTTTGGCTAAGCGGGCTGAGAATTTTAAGCCTCCATAATAAAGTGAACTGGTAGAAAGATTGGCCGTTCCGGTGGAAATTCTTCCTTCCATTTCATCGGTTGTTGAACGAACAATTCCATCTTTATTTAGCATACGGTGACAGTATTCCAAACTCCACGCTATCAACGGCCACAGTTCTTTTGCCATTTTTTTATCTCCTCTTAACAATAAAAACTGGGAAGTTCCAAAAGCCAGCATAGCTGCATCACCCCTGTCTTTTCCACAGCAAGGTAGTTCGCCATCAATTTCAAAAGAGGAAGAGATGGGAGCGAAGTTTTCCGGTATGTTTTTCAGGAACATTTTATAGGCATTGTAAGCTGCTTCGTTCCCGGTAGCATAACCTAAAAAAGGAAAAAACGGACCGCTGTATTCAACCTGGTCATTTGCCCAAACACCAACATAATAGTTACCACCACCAGGAGAATGTACTTTTCCCATTTTTGAATTGAAAATGCTTTCGGATGCACGTATCTTCGAAAAATAAAAGAGCGTGTTCAGGATTTTGTCAGGAGTTTGAAGCACTAAGTTTTCCTGCATGGTCTTTAAAAAATTACTCCTTTCATTTTCAACTTTTCTAAAATCAAAACCGTTGGTCACCTCATCATTTATACCTGCAGAAAAATAAACAGCAAATGAATATTGTTGCCCCGGTAAAATGGTTATTGCCCCCATTGAATCAGTATAAGCATGCAGCGTATATTTTCCTTTATATCCTTGTACAGAAGTTTGATAGGATGTATTTCCTATCACTAACTGCTGTATAGAATCACTCTTGTTTGTAAGTTGCCATTTTTCAACAAACAATCGTTCCGTCATGGAAGGCATCAAGGTTCTGGTGAGGGCGATTCCCTGAACGGGCACGTGATAAAATATTAGTTTACCGGCTATTTCTATGGAATCAACTTTATTAAATGTCAGCATTTTTCCCTTGTGAAAAATATTGGGCAGAATGTCGTTGCCATAGGTATGCCTTAAATAGGCTCTGTAGTTTTGCCATTCAGGTTCATTAGATTTATTAAATGTTCTCAACTGCGGATAAATGATGTCCCGGCTGACGATTAAATTGTTGGATTTATCAACTGCATAATTAATAATAGCAGCAATATTGAGACCTGCCATTTCGATATTATCTGAATGGGCTGCCTGTGTTCCTTCATTAAGGTTCCAGACGATGCTGTTTCTATCTGAAATTTTCCATCTTGATCCGTCTGGCAAAGGCTGTGCATTGATGGATTGAGCAATTAGAAGAGTGAAAACGAGTTGTAGTAATTTCATTTTTTCATTTTAGTTAATGTGAAGAAGTCTTGAATTTAATGGTCTTCTAACATTGGCTGTTATATGGTGTAAAGTTGGGCGATTTTCCGGCTAACAAGCCAACACTGAGTTTCATGTTTGAACCTAACCATCATGACCTTCAAAAGCCAACCCTATCTGGCGCCTGATTTCATCTAAAGTGTCAATGAGTAAAAGGCTGTCCTGCCAACTCCACATTACACTTTGATTTAAACCTTGCTCAATACAGCTAACAACTTCGGCAGCTTCATAATTATAAATATTTCCAATTAATTCTACTGTTATATCTTCTGGTTCTCCATCTAATGGCACTACCATTATTTGCTGCGGAGCATAAACAAATTTGCTGAAATAGATGGTTCCTTTTTCGCAGTAAATCGTAACCTTGTTATCAGTTTCGGCCAGCATTGTGGAACAAATAACAGAAAGGGAATCGTCGTTATACCCTAGTGTAAAACTGCAATTGGTATCAACACCCGTGGATGCAAAACCAGCAGCAGCATGTATCGACGTTGGTTTACCCATAAATAACTGAGCAATAAATAATGGATAGATCCCCATATCAAGTAAGGAGCCACCAATTAATTCTTTGCTATAAAACCGATTGTTGATGTCGACCGGCTTTCGTTCACCAAAATCGGCCCTGATCAGTTTTATTTTTCCCAATCGCCCGGAATCAATTACCTGTTTTGCTTTTATAATGCGGGGATTAAACCGTGTCCAAAGTGCCTCCATTAGAAAAACATTATTCCCCGAAGCTGCCTCAATCATTTTTCTAATCTCGGAGCCGTTAACAGCAAATGGTTTTTCACACAAAACATGTTTCTTTTTTGAGAGGCACATAAGTGTATTTTCCAGATGCAAACAATGTGGTGTTGCTATGTAAGCAATATCAATTTCAGGGTCATTTGCTATGGCTTCATAGTTGTCGTATGCTTTGCAATTATATTTTGCAGCGAACATATCTGCGGTATCCATTGATCGGGATGCAACGGCTGCAAGTTTCACATTTGGTAAAAAAAGTAAGGCGTCTGCCATTTTTTGTGCAATAAACCCTGTACCTATTATTCCCCATTTATACGTTTTCATTGTTATCTATTTTAGTGTGAAGTTGTGTATTTGTAATTCGTAATTTATAATCCAAAATGTGTTACCAATCTTTACTTTTTTAATAAACGCATACCATGGTGGCGATGAGTTTTAACCTATACCTTTTTTATTTTATTTTCAAGTCTTACAAGCCCGCAGTTTACAGTGCTATTTTATTTTTTCTTTTTTGATCCCCAATAATTATTTTCAACTCCTTCTTTCACTATATTTTTCAACTTTAAATCGGCCGTACCAATTTTATAAAAAGTGATGCGCTGTTTTTTTTGAATGGGTACAGAAAAAACGTAGTCCGATATTTTGGTCACTTTTACGTAGGGTAAAGTCAGCAGGCTGTCTACTTTAATACCAGACTTAACAACGCATGGTTCACCGGCCAGCGATTCGATAGAGAAAAATTTTGTGCTGCCATTCTCCCTGGCTGCTGAAACTAAAAAAGCGCCTTCGGATCTAAGATTTTTGAAAGAGGCTTCTTTCCAAACATCCGGTACTGCAGGGAAAATATTGATCACATTATCGTGACTTTGGATGAGCATGTCATTCACGGATTTATTAAATGAAAAGGGAGTTTCAGAACACATGCCTACTTCCCTATACATTGTGTTATCACCAATACCCGGTAGTTCCCAATAGTGTTTGCGATGAGCAAAATTGAAATAGCCTTTCAAATATTTATAGGCCGTATTACCATCCTCAATGTAGGCGTAGGCACTCGCTGTCCAGGAATAAGACCAGGCCGCTTTATCAGTTCCTGAAAGCCCAATCCAATACTCAATTGATTTACGAATCAATGCTTCATTCTCCGGCGTATCATTCGTCAAAATACCCAACGGATAGATCATGGAGAGATGAGAAAAATGCCGATGTGCCGTTACCATTTCCACATCTTTACCAATCAATAATCCGCTT
>JBGSMI010000209.1:0-31724 GCA_041740215.1 Ferruginibacter sp. | reverse complement strand
GTTTTCAATGGTTTGAGGTTGCCCGGAAAAATCGTCCATTTCAGCCGGCCGAATATTATTTTCAAATTCTTTCTCCACCGCACTAAGCGATTCTCCATCCGTATTTAAATTGGGATTTGCCATGCTGTAAAAATAACAAATTAACCATTGACCTTATGGCATTCGTTTTACAACTGAGAAATAAATAATAAATCGGTTCACCCATATAAATGACAGAATTTTTGATTTATCATCTATAAAATCAATTCCAGCAGCTTTAGTTTTAAAGTTTGAGACAATATGGCTAAAAATCATTGATTTCAATTCCCCTTTCTAATCAGAGCATCGCAAAACCTTTTACAACAGCATTTCACCATTAAAAAAAACAGTACCGTATTGGGCTTCCCGATTCGTAGTTTTGTTTCATATGCAAAATGTTTTATCAAAATATTGGATTTGTCAGTTTGGCGGATGGGGCGGCACATTTATAGTTGCCGTATTTGCTTATTTAAACCTCTCTGTCCGCAAAGTAGATAACTTTTATATTCTAATCAGTGTAAGTGTCCTACTGGGGTTGTTGTTCACGCATATCATGCGTATGATTATTAAAGAATATCAGTTTCTCAGCAAGCCGATCACTAAGCAAATCACCCTTTTTATTCTTGTTACCATCGTGTTCGCAATACTATATGCCTGCGGCGATGTGGCCATTGCAAGAACATTTAGCCTGCGTGACGGGGGATCTCCTAAGATTTCGTTGCTGAATGAAATCACCCGGAATTCGATCAATAATTTCTTTCTGGTATTTATCTGGAATCTTTTGTACTACACGTTTCATTACGTAGAACGCACGATCCGCCAGGAAGTAGATACTTTAAAATTACAATCGCTGGTAAAAGAGTTAGAACTAAAAACCATAAAGTCGCATATCAATCCGCATTTCATTTTTAACGCATTGAACAGCATTCGTGCGCTGGTGGATGAGAACCCCTCAAGGGCAAGAACCGCCATTACAGAGTTGAGCAATATTTTGCGCAGCAGCATGCAAACAGAAAAAATGGAGACCGTTCGTTTGGAACAAGAATTAAATATTGTCAAGGATTACCTGAACCTTGAAAAAATGCGCTTTGAAGAAAGATTGATGATAGAAATGGACATTGATGAAAACACGCTGGGCCAACCGGTGCCCCCCATGATGCTACAGACCCTGGTTGAAAATGCCATTAAACACGGCATAAGTAAAAATATTCTGGGCGGCATTGTAAGGGTTAGTTCAGATTTTGTAGAAAACAAACATGAATTAGTAGTACAAAACACTGGGCAATTAGGAGTGTACATTAATGGGAATGGTTTTGGAGTACGCAGCACACAAGACAGATTGAACCTGCTTTACCAGGGAAAAGCAACTTTTGCAATCAGAAACCTGGACAATCAAATGGTGGAATCCAGAATAACAATGCCGCTTTCAAATTTATAAGTTCATATTTATTAATTTTACTGATCCTTATATTTTTACTGCATCTAAAACAATAAACTTTCCTTATGCACAAAGCAATCATTATCGACGATGAACGTTTGGCCAGAAATGAATTAAAGAAATTATTGCTCGAATTTCCAGGCGTGGAAATCATTGATGAAGCTGCGAATGCGGAGGAGGGAATAAAAAAAATTGACGCATTAAACCCGGATCTTATTTTTTTAGACATACAAATGCCGGGCAAAACCGGTTTTGACATGCTAATGGAATTAGATAAAGCTCCCCATGTAATTTTCACAACCGCCTACGATGAATATGCCTTAAAAGCATTTGAAGTAAACGCACTGGATTATTTAATGAAGCCGATAGAACCAAAAAGGCTGGCCGATGCATTACAAAAACTTCAGCAGGCGGAAGACAAAGAACTTGCAAACCAACAGGCTTTCAATCGTGGGATGCTTACCGAAAACGACCAGGTATTTGTAAAAGATGGCGAACGTTGCTGGTTTGTAAAACTATCGGAAGTTCGTTTATTTGAAAGTGTTGGTAATTATGCAAAAGTGTTTTTCGCCGGCAATAAACCGCTGATATTAAAATCACTAAATGCTTTGGAAGAAAGGCTGGATGAGAAAACATTTTTTCGTGCAAACAGGAAGCACATCATCAATATGCGCATGATTGAAAAAATTGAACCTTACTTTAACGGAGGATTATTGCTTGATCTGCAGGGTGGCGAAAAGGTAGAAGTTAGCAGAAGACAGGCGGTTAAATTTAAAGAGATGATGAGTTTGTAGAAATGATTATAAATGCGTCTTCATTTTTTCATGTTGATCATTAGTTTTTTTTGCATTTGACGGGGTTCTTTTTGCGTATGTTTTTTTTAAAATTTACATGCAGACTTATTTAACAGATAGGATAACGATTGATCCACAGGTTTGCCATGGTAAACCGGTAATAAGAGATTTACGCTATCCGGTTGAGTCAATGCTAGCGTTCTAGTGTTACTGAATTCTTGATGTTATTTAAGTGTCAACAGTTGCTTCTAATATGTTTTGCAAAGTATATTTTGCTTTATTGTATTCGTAATTAAACATGAAAACTGTTATAAGATAAGTTATTAATGCAAAAACAGCACCTTTAATCTCCTGGTATTTAAAACACCAATAGATTGGCATAATTATAAAAAGTGTCAATAAAATAAATAATGTCACATAGTGTAGTCTCAAGGTTACGATTATTCTATTACCAGTCTCCTCCCTTTCAATACTCCCGTGGATGTAAGGTATAAATGAATTGCGACCTTTAAAAACAGGGCGAATGTTGAATGTCTTTTCACTTACTTTCCCAACAAATGCCTTTAATGATTTACTATAGTTGTCAAAACGAAAGCCAGTGTAAGGTTCGACATTCTCATTCAATCTTGCAAGTAATACATCTTCTGCTAAGTCAGAATGGGTTGTCAATTTTTGATAAGGTATAAGCAACATTATTTTTTTACAGAGAGGTTTATGTTATTATGAGATGGTGTCACAAGTGACACACAACGAACAGCATCATGAAATTCATTGTAGATGCTCAACTTGCAAAATTACTTTCAGATTTTCTGAACTCAGCGGGGTTTAGTTTTATACATACATTAGAGTGCCTTCAAGAAAACTCACGACCGAATACATTATTACATCAAAAGCGGATTAAGTAAGCAGGATTGTAATATCTAAAGATTCAGATTTTTTAGACAGTCTTATTTTATACAGTAAGCCTGCAAAATTACTACTTGTCAAAGCGGATAATCTCACAAATATGGAACTGCTGAGACTATTTCAGGAAAATTTAAATGTTATTTCGGCTACCTTCGAAAAATATAGTTTTCTTGAACTTTCAAGGTCAGAAATCATAACCCACCATTAAAACCAAAACCATTTAAAATTCCATTGAAAAATTACTTCTTCTAATTATTTGAGATTAAATCTTCACCGGCACGCTATGCACCGCAGCAGCCATTTCTTTTATCAGAGAAGCATCTTTTTCGATGGCATTACCAACTACAATTACATCTGCCCCGGCTTTACAATTGAGGTAGGCTTTTTCAGGTTCAATAATACCACCACCAATGATCAATGGCACCTCAATAGATTGGGCTACTTTTTCTATCATACTTTCGCTTATGGCACGTTTGGCTCCGCTACCGGCATCCATATAAATTAACTTCATGCCAAGCATTTCGCCTGCCATTGCGGTACACATCGCAATTTCATTTTTATCTGCTGGTAAAGGACTGGCATTGGAGATATAAGAAACCGTTGTTGGGGCACCGCCATCTACCACCATATAGCCGGTGGGCATTATTTCAAGTCCGCTCTTTTTTACAATCGGTGCTGAAACGACGTGCTGGCCGATTAACAGTTCTGGATTACGTCCACTAATCAGCGACAAATACAATAATGCATCAGCATATTTACTTACCTGCGATGGGCTACCTGGGAAAAGAACCGTTGGAATTGAACAAGATCTTCTGATCAATTGGAGACAATCATCTAAGTAATTAGAAATAACTAAGCTACCACCCACCAAAAAGTAGTCAACTTTGGCCGATACTGACAATTCTATCAGGAGTTCCATATTGCTATCATTCACCTTGTCGGGGTCAATTAATACCGCAAAAGATTTTTTTCCTGCTCGCTTTCGCTCTATTAATGAATGATATATACCTTTTAACATCAACTATGGGTTGGTTAGTTGCAAAAATCTTAATTTTTTCGCTCTTATTAAAATAAAGATACCAAATCAATGCCTTTAGTCGGTATCATTTATCTAAATAAAGTAAATTTGGGTATGGATATTGGTGGAGAAATAAAATTTAAAACAGCCAGGAGTGGAGGAAAGGGTGGGCAAAACGTGAATAAAGTGGAAACAATGGCAGAAGGCTATTGGAATATTGATGCCTCTTTGGTGTTGAGTGATGAGCAAAAATTACTGCTGAATGAAAAGTTAGCCAATAAAATTACGGCACAGGGGTTTGTGTTGGTAAAGAGCCAATCGGAACGTTCGCAACTAGGTAATAAGGAGCAGGTAGTAAAAAAAATGAACCAACTAGTTACAAAGGCGTTAATCGTTCCTAAAAAAAGAAAACCTACCAAACCAGGTAAAGCGGTAAAGGAAAAAAGACTGGTGGGTAAAAAAATTGTGAGTGAAGTAAAACAAAACCGAATGAAAATAAAACTGTAAGTCATGAAAACAAATCTCATTTATTTTTTATTAATCCTCGCTTCATTCGCACTGTTTAGTAGTTGCCAAAAGTCAATTGAGGCTAAAACAGGTATGGTGAGATTCACTTTTCGAAATATGGTGAGTACATCTCCAATGAATTTAAATGCAGCGACCTACATCAATCCTTTTGGCGAAACCTATACCATCTCCCGTTTCAAATATTATGTAACTAATTTTCGTTTGACCGGCACAAATTCTACTGCTATAGAAAATGAAAGTTATCACCTGGTAGATGAAAGTATTCCCGGCAGTTTAAGTTTTAGTTTTGAAACAGATGAGAATACCTTTTCCGGTATTAGTTTTTTATTAGGCGTGGATAGTATCCGAAATGTAAGCGGCGCCCAAACAGGTGCACTGGACCCTTTGAATGATATGTTCTGGACATGGAACAGCGGCTACATCATGGCCAAGATGGAAGGCACTTCAACGCAATCAAACCAGGCGGGTAACAAAATCGAATATCATATAGGTGGCTTTTCCGGCGTGAACAATACCTTGAAAACGATCAACCTTGCTTTTCCGTCCGGAAAAAGCCTGATCATAACCGAAGGCAAAACAAGCAACATCAGTCTCGAAGCCGATTTTAATAAATGGTGGCAAACGCCAAATGATATTAAGATTACAAACCTGCCCGTTTGCACTACACCGGGTGCTCAGGCAAAACAGGTGGCAGATAATTACAGTAAAATGTTTACAATAACAGACGTAATAAATAACTAAAAAAATACTTGAAATTAAAGATACTCATATCGTTATTGATAACTTTAACCGGAATCGCTATCCTGCTGGATGCCTGCAAGAAGGCGGATCAAACGAATGATTCTGCTAGCTTCAACCCTACTTATCTAAAATTCATTATACCGGCAGGCTGGCCTCAACCTGCCACCGATATATTCAGAGACAATCCGTTAACAGAAGAAGGTTTTCAATTGGGCAGGAAATTATTTTATGACGGCAGACTGAGTAAAGATGGTAATTTTCCCTGTGCCAGTTGCCACCAGCAGTTTGCAGCATTTGCAACCTACGATCACCAGTTTAGCCATGGATTTGACAATGCCTTGTCCGTTCGCAATGCACCCCCAATTTTCAATCTGGCCTGGATGAAAGAAATGCATTGGGATGGTGGTATCAACCACATTGAAGTGCAGCCATTGGCACCCATTACCAATAAAATTGAAATGGCAGAAACTATCGACAATGTATTGAAAAAACTGAGCATCGACAGCACCTACAAACGCATGTTTACAGCAGCCTTTGGCGACAATATGGTCAACAGCCAGCGAATGCTGAAAGCAATCTCACAGTTTATGGGCAGTATACAATCATTCAACAGTAAATACGACCAGGTAAAAAGAGGAGCAGCAAGGTTTAGCGTTTCTGAAGAAATGGGATACGCCACCTTTAAGGCAAAATGCAATACGTGCCATACGGAACCATTGTTTACAGACAATTCTTTCCGCAACAATGGACTAACGCTAGATCCTTTTTTATTGGATAAAGGTAGAATGGGAATCACCAACAACCCAGCGGATTCACTTAAATTTAAAGTGCCCAGCTTGCGGAACGTGGCCTACACTTTTCCATATATGCATGATGGAAGAAGATTTTCACTATCGCAGGTGGTAGAGCATTATCGCACAGGCATCGCCATTAATCAGCCAACATTGGATCCTTTATTAAAAAACCGCATTAGCATGACCAATCAGGAAAAGGTAGATCTTGTAGAATTTTTGAGAACACTTACCGATGATGTGCTGCTTCAGGATAAAAGACTTTCTCAACCTCAATAAGCAGCGACTTTAAAACTGGTCGGCATCACGGGGCGGGCCGCTGATTTTTTTATCCGGTCGGCACCGCAGGTCAGACCGGATAAAAGCTCCTACTAGTGTAAAGTGAAGTGCAAATTGTCGATCGTGAATGGTAAATACTGCCATACCGGTCGGCACCGCAGGTCAGACCGGTATGGCAGTGAGTATAATTATACCGGTGACTTCTACCACCGAACCAAAGGTTTAAACCGGTTTATTAAAGTTATCGCTACCCGATGTGACTTGCGCTATCAGCCAAGGGAGATTAAAGGAACTCAATACTAATCCCACAGGCGCAGTATTCCGTCCACAAGTGTTCGAAACCTTAAGCTTGCTTATCCCACAAGCCTAAAAGGCTGGCATTATTATAGCAAACACAAAGCACTAATATAAAAATCCCGAAGGGATGACATGAAAAACTATATCACTCCTTCAGCGTTCACATCAGGATTACAGCAGGTCTCCTATAATCATATCATACCTTTGGGATTAAGAAAAGGATCCTAACACTTGTGGACTGAGTGTCGAGTAGGCAAGGGCATTGCAGCCAAAGCCCTCACAGGCGCACTCCTTCCTGTGTTTGTTTTGTTACTAATCCATGCATCATTAGGTTTTAACCAATTGCTTATCATCTAATTAAAGTAACAGTACCTTTTTTAAAATTTTGGGGCTTACCAAACAACTGAAACCTGCATTGCCATATAAACACTCCGGGCTTATAATGATTTCCTTTTACTTTTCCATCCCATCCATCTGCAGCATTAGTTGAGTGAAAAACCTGGTTACCCCATCTATCAAATACATCGAATTCATAAGCAATAAGCTGGCCGTACACAATGGGTTTAAATATATCATTCAACCTGTCATCATTGGGCGAGAATGCGGATGGTACAAAAAGGCTACAGCTCCCTTCAGTAATAAGTATTTCATCGAAAGCAGACCCACACTGATTACTAATAGTTAATTTATAATAACCTTGCTTTTTAATTGTAAATGTGGATGAAGTAGTGCCATCCTGCCAAAGAAAATTTGCATTAAAAATGTTGGGGTTAAGAATTATTTGTTGATTAGGACATAAAAAAATATCGGGCCCTAACGAAAAAAGTGGAATAGAATCGTATTGAATCACAATTGTATCTTTTTTTATACATCCTCCAATGTTTACTGCTACAAAATAAGTACCGGCATTTTTAACTGTAAAAGATGAGGAGGTATTTCCATTATCCCATAAGTAAGAAGCTCCGGAATTATAGGCATCCAGTACATACACAGCCCCTTTGCATAGCACGGTATCTTTTCCCAATGAGCGTTTAGGCGCACTATTGACTGTAATTTGAATAGTATCAGTAAGAGCAAAACACAAATTAACATTTACCCTAACCCAAATTTTTTCCGATCTTTTTACTGTTATTTCTTTAGTAACTTCTCCGGTACTCCAGATAATTTCTGCACTATTGATATTTACCGATAATACCACTGAATCTCCTTCGCAAATAGTTTTGTCACTACCCAGGTTTATTGAAGTCGGTGAAGATGTTCGTAGCACAGAGACTAAATTATCAGGAGCATTGGTCACTGTAAGGTCAGGTAAATTATCACCATCAACATCTCCAATCTTAACATCAAGAAGTGTTGTACCTCCTTTAAAATCTATTTTTGGGGCAAAAGATATATTATTTTGTGTACTGGTATTTTTTAAAAATGATACATTACCCGTTAAATTAGCTACAGCAAGATCTGCTTTACCATCACCATCAATATCCCCGGCCGTTACACCAATTGGCCCGCCAGTTGCAAAAGTAAGTGCAGTTGAAAAATTAATTGCACCTGCCGTACTGTTATTTTTAAAAATGGTAACAACACCAGCATGAGTTGTAACTACAAGTTCAGGTTTTAAATCACCATCTATATCGTAGATAATTATCTTTTCTCCAAGCCCGGTTAATGGTAAAGTTTGTTGCAAAATAAGATTGATATTACCCAACGAGCTGTTATTACGGTACACTGTTACATCATTGCCATTAGAATTGGCCGAAGCTATATCAGGTTTTGTATCGCCATCCAAATCCATTACAAAAGTGCTTCTTGGATAATCGCCGGTATTAAATGAAACAGGAGCCGCAAATGACAGCAGGTTTGAAGTACCGGTATTTCTGCTTATAGATACTGTACCATGGGAAGTGTTATTGATAAAATCGATTATTTTATTATTATCTGGTGTTACTACATCAGCCATACCATCGCCATCTATATCTGCTATGGTAACAGCCCGTGGCCAATAGTTGTTGCCAAGGTTGAAATTTGAGGGTGGCCCAAATGAAATATTATTTATAGTGCTGGTATTTATCAATACTGAAAATAAATGGTTACTGATACTGTTTACAATGATATCAGGTTTTCCATCATTATTAATATCTTCTGTTTTTATGCCTTCCGGCTCCAGGTTGGTAACGTAAGTAATGGCGGCGGCAAAGGAAACATTACAAGGGGTGCTGTTATTTTTAAAAACTGATATGGAATTAGACGTATAATTAGACACCACCATATCAGGTTTACCGTCTCCATCAAAATCTTTACGCATAATACTAGCTGGATAATTACCGCTTATAAAATCAATTTTAGAATCAAAAAAGCCTGTTGTTACGGTAGTACCCGAAATTAAAGTAAAAGGATATTTAGAAAACGCAATATAGTTACCTGTTGAGAGTGATATAACGCCATGTTCTGATCCGGCAGGAACAATTACAGAAATTGATGTGGCAGTTGCCGATAAAACATTTGCTTTGGTAGCGCCGAAATACACAATATTATTAGCCGCAACGGTGTTGAAATTTGTACCTGTAAGCGTAACAGTTGCACCAACGGGAGCTGCCAAAGGAACAAAAGAATCTATTACTGGTTGAGAAAAACAAATTAAGCATTGAAAAAAAATAAAAAAGCTGCAGGCTATTTTAAAATACGGTGGTTTTTGCTTGTAAAACATGGTCGATTTATAGCCTTTTATTGAAATGCTAAATTAGCATATTTTCACTATCGACACCCCAGAGGCGCAGAACGCTGTCCTACGTCTTCTTTGTCACTAATCTAAGTGACTAAAGCCATCCAAAACAACTTAATAAATTATCACCCACAGGTGCAAACTCCGTACTGTGTCTTCCTTGTTGCTGCTGCCTCGGTTAGCATAACCTTTCGATTAACAACGTAAGCCATACTTACTTTCGTGTCTCAGTCTGAAATATTCTTCACCAATGAAAATGCACAATAATTACCGCCGCCTTTACTAACGTTTGTTTAAGTTTATAAAAGGAAAATATAATAGGATGAACCATGGAATTGGTTATATGATAGTGCCGTTGATTATTTTACAGAAAAAAAAGGGATGCTTGATATTTTAATAGGGGAATAGTTTTTTAGTCTTGTAATAGGGAAGATACAGGACAGCGTCCACAAGTGTTCGAAACCTTAAGCTTGCTTATCCCACAA
This sequence comes from Ferruginibacter sp., assembly GCA_041740215.1. GTDB lineage: Bacteria > Bacteroidota > Bacteroidia > Chitinophagales > Chitinophagaceae > Ferruginibacter. The sequence goes on along the minus strand of JBGSMI010000209.1, from coordinate 21,710 downwards.
GCCTGAAAGGCTGGCATTATTATAGCAAACACAAAGCACTAATATAAAAATCCCGAAGGGATTACATGAAAAACTATATCACTCCTTCAGCGTTCACATCAGGATTACAGCAGGTCTCCTATAATCATATCATACCTTTGGGATTAAGAAAAGGTTCCTAACACTTATGGACTGAATCCTGCGCCAATGGAAATATAATTATACCGGTAACTTCTACCACCGAACGGAAGGTTCAAACGGGTTTACCAAAGTCATCGCTATCCGGTGTGCCCTGCAGTACCAGCGAGGTGCTTAAAAGGAACCCGATATTAAAAATTATACAAGTAAATTTGTCGACAAACATTTTTAATTGAGTAGTATAAAAAAATTAGCCGGGCAAACCTTGTGGTATGGCTTGCCCACTATTGGAAGCAGGTTTTTAGGATACATCCTTAATTTCTCACTAAGTTTTATTTACCAGGCTGCGGATACCGCCGATCTCACACAGATCTATGCCATTGTACCATTTGTAAATATTCTTTTCACCTACGGCGTTGAGACCAGCTATTTCCGTTTTTCGCAGGAAAAAGATAAGAACCAATTGTACAACACGCTGAATGTTTCTATACTAACGACTACTATTTTATTTTCTGCCATCTTGTTGTTGTTTAGCCAGGAACTCGCCGATGCTACCTTAATGCCCACGCATCCTGAATATTTTATCTGGCTTACCTGCATTATATTTTTAGACACATTGGCCACTTTACCTTTTGCAAAGCTTCGGCAGGAAGACAGACCCCGTAAATATGCTTTTGTGCGAATAGCCGGCATTGTGGTGAATGTAATGGTGGTTATTTTCTTTATTGGCTATTGTCCTCAACTGGCAAAGAAAAATCCGGGTAGTCTTTTGTTAATGTTCTACGACCCTTCCATAGGAATCGGCTATTACCTGATTGGAAATTTAGTGGGCAGTGCCACCACATTTTTGTTATTATGGAAAGAATGGATCAGTTTCAAATTCAACTTTGATGCTAAATTATGGAAAGAAGTAATGAAGTATGCCTACCCGCTCATCATTGTTGGCCTTGGTGGTATGATCAATGAAATGATTAGTAGACTCGTTTACCAGCATGTTGTTACGCTGCCAGCGGCGGAAGCAAAAAGACAGTTGGGCATTTTTGCTGCCAATTACAGGCTGGCTGTTTTAATCACCATTTTTATTCAGATGTTCCGCATGGCAGCAGAACCATTTTTCTTTAACCAGGCAAAAGAAGTAAATGCAAAAAAAACTTATGCCCGGGTAATGAAGTTTTTCGTAATTGCCTGCTGCATGATGTTTCTGATAATCGGACTTTTTTTAGATGTATTTGAAAAAATCTTGACCATCAAATACAAAGAGTACGGAGAAGGTATCCATATAGTGCCGATATTAGCTATGGGCAGCGTTTTCCTGGGTATCTATTATAACCTTTCCATTTGGTATAAACTTACCAATCGCAATTTATTTGGCGCAGCCATAACCATTACCGGCGCTTTGGTTACTGTGATCTTAAACATTTGGTGGATCCCCATATTCGGTTATACCGGCAGTGCATGGGCAACATTTAGTTGCTATGCATTTATGATGGTTACCTCATATTTGTTGGGACAAAAATTTTACCGTATTCCCTATGCCCGTAAAAAATTAATCGCTTATCTGGTGTTAACTACTTTGATATTCTTTCTGCACAAAGGCATAGTGATGTTCTATAACAATATTTACTTTTCGGTTTTTACAGCCGTTGCAATGTTGTTGGCATTCCTTTGGTTCGTAGCAAGGGTTGAACGAAAAGAATTTCAACAGTTCCCGGTTATTGGCAAATATTTTTAAACCGCTGCTCTTCTTAAAAGCACAATAATTTATAAAGTGATACTTTTAATGCTATTCTAATTGAGCAACGACGATTCATTTTCCTGAGAAACCACGATGTTAGTTTGTAAATCTTTTTATAAAAAAAACAGTTATAAACTTCCTTCCCTAAATGTACTACAGGCAAAATCTATATATCTACCTCACCATTTATGCGTAAGCTGTTACAAAAAATATTCAGACCAGTCTTTATCAGGCTCGCCATGCGATTTACGTCAGCGCCAAGGCAGGATGATGTTTTTAAATCATTGAACCGTTTGCTAAGGAACATAACAGGAAAAAAAACTACCAGGGGAATTGTGTTAGATATTAACCTGCTTACGGATAATTTTATCATCTTCAGCGACCAACACAAAGGCAACAAAGACATGGGCGACGATTTTAAGTCCAATGAAGCAAACTACATCGCTGCTTTAACCCATTATCACCAGCAATGCTACCACTATATCAATTTAGGAGATGCGGAAGAGCTTTGGAAATATGAGGCCAATACAGTTGTTCAGGCATATGCGCCTGTTTTAAAGTTGGAAGCTAATTTCCAGTCCGACAACAAATACTACCGCACTTTTGGCAACCATGATTTACTATGGAAAAACAAACTCGATGTACTGCTGCATCTGGTGTCTTATTTCAAAATGCCACTGCCTGTTTATGAAGGTTTGGTTTTGCAGACAACCGTTAACAATGTTCCCTTACAAATTTTTTTGACCCATGGTCACCAGGGTGATAAAATGAGTGATAATAATGCTTTCAGCACATGGGTGGTGGCACATATCTGGGCGCCAATACAACGTTTTTTGGCCATCAATGTAAACACACCATCCAATGACTTCTACCTGAGAGATAAACACAACCGGTTGATGTATGAATGGAGCACCTTTAAAAAAAATACCCTGCTTATTACAGGACATACACACAAACCAGTATTTGCTTCGGGGAAATACACTTCCGTTGATGCTCATTCCATTAGTACATCAGATAACACCCCAAACCTAAAACCCACTTATTTCAACAGTGGCTGCTGTTGTTATAATGATGGCGACATCACGGGTATAGAAATAGCTGACGGTTTTATACGGCTCGTAAAGTGGTATAAAAAAGATGATGTTTCTATACGCATGGTATTGGAAGAAAAGCTGTTGTCAGAAATCATTCAAGATCTTTAATCGATCAAAGATTTACCCCTTCATTTCTACAGGTGCCTTGCCCGGCTTTGCGTACTCATAACGGGCAATGGGCGTTGTTGCATAGTATCCATCAATTCCCAATGATGCGATAGACCCTGCTTTCTGCACATCGATAAAACCATCCTGTTGCACCAGCCCTTCCTCTAAATAAACACCGGTGATGGTACCAATCACTAAAAATGTTTTATTGTGATGGATAGGTACAATTTCTACCAACTTCAAACCATATTGAATATTGCTTTCTGCTACAAAAGGGGCTTTAAAGTTGTCTTTAAAAATAGGCGTCAGCCCTGTCGCTGCAAATTCATCCTGATCCGCCGCATACTTCGCACTGGTTTGATGGGCTGCAGCGGTAAAAGATGATTGGATATGATTGATGGTGTATTCACCGGTGAATTCAATATTTTGAATCGTATGTGGTGCGGCTTCCAACGGGCGATTGATAAATCCAATCAATGTAGGATCGGCACCAAGGTGTACGATATTGCTGAACACGGCTAAGTTTGGCTGTCCACTTCTATTCACAGTTCCAATTAAACTGACCGGCTTAAATCCTTGTAAACTATTGATGAAATTGGCACGATAGAACCGATCCCAGGTTTTTATTGTTTCGATGGAATATTGTTGCATGGTAGTATAATGTTTTTGCAATAAAAAGGTTGAGTCCAGATTCGATCCTTGTGAATGCATTTGACCTTAAAAATTGTAAGATCATTTCTGTAAAGATAGATTGCCATGTTCGCTTGGAATCTCTTTTTTTAATTCGATTTGCAATTCTTCCCTTCCGATTACAATTTCGAATTCGATAAGGTTGCCAACCTTACTAACAGCAAGCGGATTTTTTTGCAAAGACTTTGCTGATGGTTGGCAACCCTTGCTGCTTGTTGGTGGTGGAAACAATTCATATCTTACTGATGATCGGCAGAAATATAACTTTATCCAATTGTTGGCAAATATTCCCGTCCAATAATTCTTTGCCATTGCACAGTGTTGCCAATGTTGTATACAGAAAGTTGATTTTGCAAAGACTATTCTGAAGGTTGGCAACCCTTGCCGTTAGTAACCATTAATCATCCCCTTCAGCTTCCTCACTCACCCTGATAAACGCTGCCCTTTTCGGTGCCGGCATTACTGAATGCAATCCCTTTACCCCTTTCCAAATCACTTCGCTAAATTCATTATCCGGCACCCGGTCTTCCTTTGAAAAATCAAACTTTGCAGAGCGCTCCGACAGTTCATTCACAACGGTATTTTTATCTGCTAAATTGATATTGGAAGGGATGGCAATATAACCCTTAGGATCAGGTGTAGCCGAAAAACAACGCCACAATGGAGTTGCTCCGGCATCATACTGACTCATGGGTGGTAACCCTAAAATCAATTCAATGGTTCTTAAAATACCGGAGGTCGTATAAGGTGTGTGATCTACAAAATTTCTTTTTACATAAGGCCCCACCACATATGCCGGGCTCCTGTGTGCATCCACATGATCAGGACCGTTTTGGGCATCGTCTTCCACTATAAAAACAACACTCTCGTTCCAAACCGGACTTTTGCTTAAATAATCGATGAACATCCCCACTGCAAGGTCGTTGTCTGCCACATGCGCAAATGGCGTGGGCTTGCCAATGCCCATCCCTTCGGTATGATCGTTGATCAGCCTTAATGTATTGAGCTGCGGTAGAGCGTTGATGGCTACCAATGAATCGAAATCTCTCTTCCACTGCCCCACTCTGGTGGTATCTCTTACGGTTTCATCCCAACTCGTATAATAGGTGCAAAAATGATTTTCCAACACTGGGATATTGGCCTTGTAATCATCTGCAAACTCACCATAGGTTCTGTAACTGACACCGGCTTTTTTACAGGCACCCCAAATAAAATCGCCTTTATTATTGGCAATCACCCTTGTTCCTTCTGCATCATAGCTGCCACCCCGTCCGCCATAACTGGTTACCCAGTTTTTTTCAAGATAGTCTGTAGCATAAGCACCGAGGCTCCAGTTGTGCCCATCGGCACTTACTTCTCCATCTACATAAAAATTATCCAGCAGTACAAAATCTTTCGTTAGCTGGTGTTGATTGGGAGTAATATTTTTCCCAAACAGCACCAGGCTTGTATCACCGTTTCCTTCCGGAATGTCGCCCAATACCTGGTCGTAGGTACGGTTTTCTTTAACGATGTAAAATACATGTTTGATCGGCGAAGGATCACCCACCTTTTGTGGAATGGGATTACCGGCCTCTCCATTGGCTGTAAGCTCTTTTACTTTACTGTAGGGAGTATTGCGATATACCTGTTGCGAGTAGTCGCTTAACTTTTTTTGGTTGGGTTCCGGAATAATACTCATGGTGCCTTTAAACAAACCACCAATATATTGAACTGCTTTGGGCCGTTCTTTATCGCCTGCCTGGTAATTTACCTGTTGCCTTTTCTTTCCGGGGCTAGGTCCATCAGGATTGGCAAATGAGCTGAATCCCTTGCCGTTGGTAACCCATATTTTTTTACCAATCACTTTCACACAGGTAGGATACCAGCCTACCGGAATAAATCCCTTCGATTTACTAAAACCCGGATTGCTTACATCAAATACAGCCACGCAATTGTTATCCGCATTCGCAATGTACAGCGTCTTTTCATCCACACTCAAGGCTACACCATTGGTTGTGCTGCCCGGAGGCGCATCCGGGTATAAAGAAGAAATAAGCGTTTCTATTACTTTGTTTTGCTTGGTATCAATCACCGAAACCGAATTGTCATTTGCATTGGTTACGAACAAATGGTCGCCACTTTTATCAAGACACAATTCGTTGGGGTTGTCTCCTACCGCTATCTCGCCGGCGATTGCACGCAGTTTGGTATCAAATAAAATTACTTTATCGCAGCCCCAGCAACTGATATACAGGATTTTTTTGTCGGGCGATAAAATGCAGGTATAGGCTTCACCTTTTAAAGGATAAATACCCAGTATTTTTTTGGTGCTGATGTCAAAAATATAAAGCGAGTTATTATCCTTTGTAACAACATATAGTAATTTGTTGGCGTCATCCATCTCTATTCCGGCAGGTGAAATTTTTACCGGCCACTTTTCCCCCAATATAAGGCTATCGACCAAACGAAGCTTTTTATTAACAACCGCATATTTTAAAATACAGTTATCATTGCCTCCGGCAGCGTACAAAAACTTTTCATCATTGCTAAATTTTAACCCTACCCAACTTTTAGGAATCGTAATTTGGTCAGTCATTTTTTCAGCAACCACATCTATCAACTGGATGCTTTGGGTACTTTGTCCGTTGTTTGTGACGGCAACTAATTTTTTAGAATTGCTAACTGCTATGTTTAAAGGCAAATCATCCAGTGGGATACTTTTACCGGCAGGAGAAAGTTTCCATCCATTGGGCAGCGTTACCTGCTTTTGAGACCAGGCAGTCAAAGTGCATAAAAAGTAAAAGGACGTAAGTAACAGCAGTTTATTCATGTTGAGATTGATTTTGATAAAGGTACTCATCACAACGCTAACCGGCATCTGTATGTCAGGTTAAATAATTGTGATGTGCAAACCAATCCGTTTCGGTAAATAAGTAGCTGGCTCAAGCAAATTGAATTCTGTAAAATGATAGATCAATTTTTACCTCATAAATTTTTGCTTTAAAAAAGATAATAATATCTTCACTTACACACAAATCATTTAAACCCATGTCAGTATTATTTCAACCCCTAGATATCAGGAGCATTCATTTTAAAAACCGGATTGCTGTTTCACCGATGTGTGAATATTCCAGCACAGACGGCTTTGCTAATGACTGGCACCTGGTTCATTTGGGCACAAGAGCTGTTGGCTGCGCAGGGCTTGTAATTACTGAAGCAGCCGCAGTATCACCGGAAGGAAGAATCACGCTCTCCGATCTTGGTATCTGGAAAAATGAACACATTACCTTTCTGCAACGCATCAACGAATTTATAGTGTCACAGCAGGCTATACCAGGCATTCAACTGGCACATGCAGGACGAAAAGCGAGCCACCATGTTCCATGGCAGGGGGGCAAATCATTAACTACTGAAGAGGGCGCCTGGCAAACATTTGCACCAAGTGCCATTCCATTTAAAGAAGGCGAACCGTTGCCAAAAGAAATGGATACTGCAGAAATTCAGCAATGTATTGTAGATTTTACCAATGCCGCAGAACGTGCCATCCGGGCAGGTTTTAAAGTAATTGAAATACACGCTGCACACGGCTATCTAATCAATGAATTTTTATCTCCGCTCAGCAATCACCGTACGGATGAGTATGGCGGTTCATTTGATAACAGGGTCCGTCTGCTCGTAGAAATCACTAAAGCGATTCGTGTAGTAATTGGTGAAGACCTGCCTTTGTTTGTGCGTATTTCCGCTACAGATTGGGTACCCGATGGTTTTACAGAAGACGATGCAGTTAAACTATCAGCTATCTTAAAAAACATCGGTGTTGATCTGGTGGATTGTTCGTCCGGAGGCAACTCTCCACACCAGAAAATTCCGGTAGGCCCTATGTACCAGGTGGCATTTGCAGAAAAAATAAAAAAAGAAACGGGCATACTAACCGGTGCCGTTGGTATGATAACCACCGCCGCAGAAGCAGAACAAATACTGAAAGCAGAAAAGGCCGATCTTATTTTCTTTGCCCGCCAGTTATTGCGGGACCCCTATTTTCCATTGCATGCGGCTAAAGAGTTGGGCGTGGATGTAGTATGGCCAGTGCAGTATGTGAGGGCGAAATAGGTCAATGGTGAATGGGTCTCCCGATAGTTATCGGGAGGCGAATCAATGTTATTGACTCAAGGTGTAGTTAATCCTTGAAAATCCGGCATCGAAAAATGAATGCTATTCAGAACGCCGTTGATGTGTCTCTGACCAACAACCGATGTTTACTAATCTAAAAGCGTGTTCCTTTTACAATGTTCCAATGGCACAAAAATTACTAAGATCATAATGACATCTGCACCAGATTTCGTTACTTGTATACCAGCAACCGGGACTCAGTAAATGAGTAAGTTTATTGGACAATTTAAATTTAGCTTTAGTTTCAGGCGACCAGTTGTTCAATTCTCCAACTATACAAAGCCTCGAACTTTGGGCGTAAGCTTCCGGCAAAACCCGGCTTTAGGCATTTTTCCGTAAATTTGATGAACGACAAAAATGAGAACTGAATTACAAGTTGACATAAGTTTTGAGCAAGTGCTTGCATTGGTAAGACAACTACCGACAAAGGAGAAAATCAAACTGACCAAAGAATTGGAAAAGGAAGGCATTGAAACCAAATTATCAGGACTTCTAAAAACTTTCCGGGCAAAAGAGTTAAGCTTAGACATTATAAACGAAGAAGTAGAAATCGTAAGACAGCAACTTTATGAGAGCAAAAAGCATTAAGGTCATTTTTGACACAAATGTTTGGATAAGCTTTCTTATCGGCAAACGTTTGTCATTTATCAAAAATTATATTTCGAATGGACAAATTTTTTGTTAATCGCTCATGTGTCGCAAAATGTATGCTATTCAGAAAGCCGTTGTTGTGTCTCTGACCAACAACCCGAAGTTCACTAATCTAAAAGCCAGTCCCATTTCGAATGTTAAATTGATACAAAAATAGCTAAAGCCATAATAATATCCGTACCATGTTTCGTTACCTGCATACCTGCAATCGGCACTCAGTAAATCAGTAAGTTCATTGGGCAATTTTAACTCAACCTGGTGCGTATTTGCGCTATAAAAATAAAGTCGCATTTTTTTGGGTAAAACATTGTAAAACGATGCTTCACAAAAATTGTCGCTCAGAAATAGTAGCGTATATTAGATTAAATACACAAGATATCTGCAACCCTATCGGAACACTCTAAGAACTCAAAATGAAATTTTTAATTATAGTCTTTCTTGTTTTTAATTTACAACTAGTTGGGCATGCACAATCACCTGCCTTGAAACGCTTAGAGTTTAAGAGATTGGAACTGGAAAACACGTATAAGGGTGTAGGGTATTTTGATACAATAAGTGGTATTGCTCCGGTATATGATAATGGAAAAATGGGCTATCTTGACACTAGCGGCAAACAAATTCTTCCAATAGGTTCCTACCAAACATTCGCTTTCAGTGATGGTATTGGAGTTTACCATGATATTGAACAAAAAACTTTCAAAGCGATAGACAAATCAGGAAAAGTAATTAAGGAATTTAAAAATATAGCTTCTTTACAAGGCTTTCACAATGGACTTGCTGTTTTCGGTACAATGAGTGAGGAGGGCATACTATACGGTGTAATGGATTTTCATGAAAACATCCTTATAAAAAACAAGTATCCTTTTATAGAAAAGATTTCAGAAAAATATTACTATGTAAACAGTAACAAAATAGGCGCAGGTGTTGTAAACCTGGCGGGAGATACGTTAATACCAATTCAATATGGAACTATTTATATTGATACCTCAGACCTTCACTTTATTGGCTGGACCACGATAGGGTATGCCATTTTTGATTCGTCAGGAAAAATAAAAAAGTATTGGGGCAAAGATGTTTATCCAGAATCATCATACATTGAAGGTGTCCCGTACTATGAAAGAGACTCTGTCATCATCATAAAAGACCAATGGTCATCAACGAATGCAAAAACAGCGCTTGTTAACCTAAACTTAGATACTATCGTACCAATGGGTAAGTATAATCTATCGGCAATAAATGAGGGATTAGTTAGGTTTTATGAATCTGTTAAAGTCGAAAAGCTAGATGAAAGAGTTACTACCCTTCAAATATCAAAATGTGGCTTTTTAAATACGAAAGGCGAAATTGTTATTCCAGCAAAGTTTGATTTTGCACAATATTTCACTGAAGGTTTATCTGCCGTGAGGCAAAAGGATAAATGGGGTTACATAGACAAGGCAGGTAATATTGTGATTAGCCCGAAGTTCGATTATGCACTTCCTTTTCATCATGGTTACGCAAAAATTCAAATCAAGGACAATTTCTACATCATTGACCGTGACGGAAAAATCGTATTGAATTCTAAATCTTATTGAAAAGGCAGCAGGCATCACCAAGAAGCATCCCCGCAAGTCCCCACGAAAAAGCCCTTCATTAAAAAACTTTTAATGGGGGCTTGCGGTTATTCTTTGTTGACCGACGCCGGGTAGAGTGCCTTGACGCAAAAACGAAAAAGGGGTATGACGTAGACGCAATCATTAGCAGTGCATATCCCAGCTTTATATTCGGCGAACGTAACCCGATAGCGATCGGTTGTGCCGGGCAGTAGTTTTAACCTTCGGCATTTAGTTACCAATTGAACTTCAGGTTTTGGACATACAGTTGGTCAATTCCCCAACTGCACAAAGCCTCGAACGTGTGTGGTAATGCTAAGGCAGCCTTTCAATTAGAAGAAATTCTGTAGTTTTGACTAAACACTTTATTATGGCAGGAGCATTAAAATATATGGTTGATGAAAAAGGAGACAAGACTTCTGTTTTGGTTCCAATAAAGACCTGGGAGAAAATAAATCAAGAGTACACCAAACTTCAAAATAAATTGAAGGTATTTACAGGAATTAAAGAGGGGCTTTCTGAAATAAAAGAAGCAAGAAAGTCAGGAAAGAAATTGCAAACTCTAAAAGACTTTTTGCGTGAAAGTAACAGTTAAGATTACCAAGTCCTTTAAGACCGCAGCAAAACCTCTCCTAAAGAAATACCAATCCTTATCTAAAGATTTATTAAATCTTGAAAAGGATCTTGTAGCGACACCCAGACTTGGCACTGCCTTGGGTAAAGACACTTATAAAATACGGCTTAAAATTGCAAGTAAAGCCAAAGGAAAAAGTGGAGGAGCAAGAGTGATTTCACTTGTTGAAGCAACTTTAGTCGGATACGCTGAAATAATTTCAGATGAAGAAATAACGGTCAATCTAATAACTATTTATGATAAGGGAGATGTTGACAAAATTTCTGATAAAGAACTCAAAGATTTAATTAAAAACTTCAAAACTGATTGAGAGCGGCACTTCCGCTACATCGGGTAACAAAGGTGAAATGCACCCATACGTCCTCACGCCTGCATGACTGCAGCATGCAGACAGGGACCCGGACTTGAAACTCCCGATCCTGTAGCCATCGGATCATCCGGCTCTTCAAGATGCGTCTAACAATCGGCAAACGTATTATTTCCCAATTGTTGGATAAACAGTTTAATCATTATTCCTGATGCAACATGGTCCACATAACGTTCCTAATGGAACGTAGTTAATGATGATACGTGCCGTTTCTACCGAGATATTGCCCAGATGGGGCAAGGCTTCCATACTGTCTGAACGATATTGATTCATCATTCACCGCCCGATAATTTTAAGTACGCCATGCAACCTCACGATAGCTATCGGGAGCCCCCTTCACTCAACCTTCCTCTTCATCCTCATCAATAAAAACCTCGTGTCCGCTACCTTCTTTCACTTCTTCCTTCTTCACTTCACTTACGCCAATTAAATCTGCTACCAGCGATGTCCAGCCGGTTTGATGGCTGGCACCTAATCCGCTGCCGGTATCCCCATGAAAATATTCATAAAACAAAATAAGGTTTTCATTACCAGGTTTCTTGTAAAACCAGTTTTGGTTGCCGTTTGATTTTCTTTCTCCCTTTTCATCCATAACCAATAAACTTAATACCCGGTCAGTTAGCACTTTGGAAACTTCCACAAGGTTTAAATAAATTCCGGAACCAACAGGGCATTCTACTTTTAGTTGATCACCATAAAACTCTCCATACTTTCGAATGGAACGAATGATGAGGTAATTGATGGGGATCCAGACAGGACCACGCCAGTTGCTGTTGCCGCCAAAAAGATTACTGGTAGAATCCCCTGGATCGTACTGGATTTCATATTTAATTCCATCTATGATTACCGAGTAAGGATTTAATTCATGATATTTCGACAATGCCCTGATACCACCACCAGATAAAAACTCCGCTTCGTTGAGCATACGTTTCAGCAAATGAATGAGGCGGTCTTTTTTAACCAGTGATAATAATATTTCTTCACTGTCGCCATGCTCTTCGTTCGGCAGGAAGAGGTTATTTTTAGCTCTATACGTTTCAAACCAATCGACCCTTTTCTTAAAATCGGGCAGGCGCTGAAACACTTCCTTATCCATAATGCTCACGGCAAACAAACTCGTTAATCCAACAATGCTTTGTATGCGCATGGGCAAGGGATCTGCATTACCAATTCTTAAGGAATCATAGTAAAATTTATCTTCCTCATTCCAAAGGTCCTGGCTGTTAAGGGCTTCGGATATCAATACAAAATGTTCAAAGAATTTGGTAGCTGTATCTTCAAAGGCAATATCTTGTTTGGCTATTTCCAGCGCCATGTCCATCATATTCAACGCATACATTCCCATCCAGCTCGTGCCATCTGCCTGCTCCAGTTGCATCTGGTCAGATAAGTTATGACTACGGTTAAATACACCAATATTATCCAAACCAAGGAACCCGCCTTCAAATAAGTTATTGCCATTCCTGTCCTTCCGGTTGATCCACCAGGTAAAATTGATGAGTAGTTTTTGAAATACCCTTTTCAGGAAAAGAATATCTCCTTCTCCACAGGTCTCCTTTTCAATTCGATACACTTCCATGGCGGCCCAGGCTTGCACGGGAGGATTTACATCACTAAAATTCCACTCGTAGGCTGGCAATTGCCCATCTGGTTTCATATACCACTCCCGCATGATGAGCAGCAACTGGTTCTTGGCAAATTCAGGGTCAACCATTACCAGCGAAATACAGTGAAAGGCCAAATCCCATGCAGCATACCAGGGATACTCCCATTTGTCAGGCATCGCAATAATATCCTGGTTTTTTAAATGTTTCCAGTCATTGTTACGGCCTTTGAGTTTGCCATCATTTACGGGTGTAATGCCATCGCTGGTATTCAGCCAGCGTTCCACATCGTAATGATAATATTGTTTGCTCCAAAGCACACCCGCCAAAGCCTTGCGCTGAATATTTTTTAGATCGTCTGATATTTGATCTGGTAAAACTGCTTTATAAAAATCATCTGCCTCCTGTTTGCGTACCGTAAATATTTGTTCGAATCCTTTAGTAAAAGGTTTATCACCTGCCCAATTGGTAAGCCGGCAATAAATGGTTTTAGTTTCGCCACCCTTTATTTTCATTTCATATACCGGCGAAACTTTAGTACCCTCATTTTTGTTGCGCAGTTCTTTTCGGTTGGTGCCATCAATAACGGCATCATGAAAAGCATCCTTTACAAAGGGAGTAATATTCACACTACCATTCACTTTATTGAAATTGGTTTCGTTTTCGGTAAACAGGCAATCGGTCGGTTGTTGAAAATAGAAATAATAATCACCCAGCCGTTTATGACTGGCCATTACAGATGTTTTATTAATGCCTTTTATGATCGGTTTGGGATCATCAGGTGAATAAGCCCACCGGTTATAAAACCACAGAGTAGGCAACAACGTTATAGGAGCCGTTTCCGTGTTGCGATTGGTAATGTCTATGCGGATATAGATATCCTGCGGGTTCTGTTTGGCATACGTAATGTTAATATCAAAATATTCATCCTTATCAAACACACCCGTATCCAATATTTCATATTCAGGTTCAAGCATGCCACGGCTGCGGTTGGTATCTTTTAGATCGTCGTAAGGGAAAGCCTGCTGGGGATATTTGTACAAATATTCCATGTAATAATGGGTGGGAATATTATCCTGGTAATAATACAATTCCTTTACATCTTCGCCGTGGTTGCCTTCGTAATTACCCAAACCAAATAAACGCTCTTTTAAAATTTTGTCCTTCCCATTCCACATGCATACCGAAAAACACAGGTTTTGAAAATAATCAGATATTCCAGCAATACCATCTTCGCCCCAGCGGTAGGCTCGGTAATGCGACTGATCAAAAGGCAGATAACCCCACGCATCTCCATAATGACTGTAATCTTCCCTTACAGTTCCCCATTGCCTTTCGCTTAAATAAGGCCCCCATTGCTCTAAAGGGATTTGCTTTTTTGAATTAACGGCCAGCCGCTCGTGTTCTGCTGTCATCATATTTTTTTTTAAGTTTCAGCCTGCTTTATCCCTGAATAATTTTAAAGGTATAAAAATGATCATTTAAATCATAAAAGGCAATAAGTGGAATAATATGAATGGTAAAAATACACCTTTTAAAAAGAGGACAATAGCCGATAAAGAGATAATCACTGCAATCGTTTGCTGCTATGGTGACCAATGGATAAATTCGTTATTATTTCCTTATGCCTTACCCCGTTTTTTCGAGGAACCAGACAGCAGTTTTTCATCCAGTAGCTATCGCATTAAGCCTCATTGGTGTCGCATGGCATATCCCGTTTTATTAGGGCCCCTTGTACATGTTATCAATGACGAGCAAAAAACAAACCCCAAGGATATATCCCTAGCGTTGTATAATGAATCGATATAGACTGCAACGACAGTCAATTTTGGAATTAATTTTTACACTATTTTGAACAAGCGATAAAATAGAAAGATTTTTTTAAAGGGCTTTTGATACCCGGAGGAAAAAAAACCGCAATCATCCTGCCCCAATGGCGTATATCGGTTGTAGTTACCCAGTGAACTTCATTTAACGGATGAAAGCGGTTTACTTCGCAAATGTATAAAATTCTTACACAATGGTGGCATCCCAAATGCAATTTCAGTTGTAGCCTGACTTCGCTAAGGCAGGCAGGCTGTATTGGTAAATATAATTTTGTGTTATTTATTTTTAGTAAAAATGGACTAATAATCATCTCAAACAGTATCGGGATACATTTTTTTTGAGGAGCGAAAACCGCTTTTATGGGTTCAGCATTCCTGATCCTGCACAACTAATATTAATTGCTTAAAATTGCCATGATTTTATTTGAATAGCAACTGTTAAAACTTCTGGATGACCTATGTTATTTTTATAAGACCAACTTGTCATTTTATATTCAACCCCCTTGGGATTGTTGAAAAATTTAATGCGCAACCATTAGTTTCACTCACGGCTACTCCTATTCAAGCCCTTCGGGCTTTTGCTTGCGGATTTAATTTGCGAATTTCTCAGGGGTTAAATTATATGTGATTTATGCATGGTGAATCAATGTCGTCGACTTTAGAAATTTTTGATCATTACTTAATCATTTTTCGGTTAATTATAATTTCGCTCTCGAAGCGTTTTTATGGCCTTGAATAAAAAGTACTCGAAATTTTCAATATAAGTCTTTAAGAAATCAAGCCTGCTCAACACAGTCAGTCAGGCTTGATTTTTTTTGTTTCATCCTGAGCGCAGCCGAAAGTTTTATCAAGAAAAAAAGTAGTTTCTATCCAATTCACAAATCAATCCATAAAAAACGCATCTACGATTTCTTTCGCTGCTAGCTTAACAATGGCAATGTAAATCTGTAGTGATTTAAGTAAACGATGTTGAATGGTGAATAGTCAATATTTCACCATTGACCATACACCATGTACAAATCGAAGCTTCATTTTACTCATTACTCAACACCTGTTCGTAATTCCATTTTAATGATACAGGTAAGAATTTCCGTATCACTCACGCATTATAAACAATATAGCCCGCAGAACGGGCTATATTGTTTATTCGTTTGGACAATTACCAACTTTCCCTTGCTGTTTCTATGCCGGTAAACTACGTGACTTACGTTTAAAAAAGGTGAATTGATCACTTCGCACGGTTTAAAAAAATCAACTCTTTATCCAAAAAAATATCTACCAGGTGAGCTTATGGTTGTCTCCATTTTAAGAATCACCTCGTAGCACATCGTTCATATTTATTTTCCGGTCGGCACCTTTGTTTAAAAAAGGAGTGAGTAAATCAATTGGTACAGGGAAGATTGTCGTAGAATTATTTTCTGTTGCAATTTCTCTTAATGTTTGCAGATAACGCAAGGTTAACGCACTTGGTTCGGAGGCCAAAATTTTTGCAGCATCAGCCAGTCGCTGTGACGCCTGGAACTCACCTTCAGCAGAAATAACTTTACTTCGACGTTCTCTTTCTGCTTCAGCCTGCTTAGCCATTGCACGCTGCATTTCCTGCGGTAAATCAATTTGCTTCACCTCTACATTCGAAACTTTTACACCCCACGGTTCAGTTTGTGAGTCGATGATCTGTTGTAGTTTATGGTTAATGACATCACGTTGCGAAAGGAGGTCGTCCAATTCTGATTGCCCTAATACACTGCGCAAAGTAGTTTGAGAAATCTGGGACGTTGCTGCTAAAAAATTCTCTACCTGCACGATGGCCTTTTGCGGTTCTACAACCCGAAAATAAACAACCGCATTCACTTTAATTGAAACGTTATCGCTGGTGATAATGTCTTGCGGTGGCACATCTAACACAACCGTACGCAAACTCACGGTTACCATTCTGTCAATGATTGGAATAAGCAAAATAAGACCCGGGCCTTTTATCCCATCGCCTCCAATCAACCTGCCCAATCTAAATATAACGCCCCGTTCATATTCACGAAGAATTTTAATGGAACTCGCCAGCAGGCTAATAATAAAAAAAATAATGACTAAGGTTAAAACTGGTATTTGTGGCATAATATGGTGATTTTAAATGGTTACCTTTTCAACGTACAAAACAAGCTTTTTAATTGCATTGATCCGAATGACTTCTCCTTTTTCGATATGATCTGTAACAGCAGATGCATTCCATATTTCCCCCTTTACATTCACCTGCCCATTGGGCTCAAGTGCTTCCAGTGCGATACCGGTAAGACCGACCATTGCTTCCAGTCCAGTTACGGCCTTTCTTTTTTGGGCCTTTAGTCCAGCCCCAATTACAAATAAAAATAAGAGGCCCATAAATACTGTGGTAATGATAATCAATAGTTTTGAAATAGCAGCTACTTCCAATGGAGAGCTTACTTTAATCAACATCATTGAACCAAGGTATAATGATACAATACCGCCGATAGCCAGTAGCCCATGACTCACAATAAACAACTCCAGCACAAGCAGTAACACCCCAAATATTACAAGTGCAAGTCCTGCATAATTTATGGGCAAAGTACGCATGGCATAAAAGGCCAGCACCAATGCAATCACCCCGACTATACCCGGTAAAATAGTACCCGGATTAAACAATTCAAACAATACCCCGAAGAAACCAAGCATCAGCATCAGGTAAGCTATATTCGGATCGCTGACAATATTCAAAAACTGATCGAAAGCACTCATGCGATAAGTGTCAATCATTGCATCTTTGGTGTGTAATATTACAGCGCCACTATTGAGTTTTATTTCCCTTCCATCAATTTGGTTTAACAGATCCTTATCAGAAAATGCCATCAGGTCTACTACATTTTTGAGGATGGCTTCTGTAGCTGAAATTGAAAGACTCTTTCTTACGGCATCTTCCGCCCATTGAAGATTGCGGTTTCTTTTGGTTGCAATACTTTTTATAAAGGCTGCCGCATCATTGGTAACCTTTTCGCTCATTACACTATCCATGCCCCCCCGTAGATTTACAGGATGTGCAGCACCAATATTGGTGGCTTCGGCCATTGCAGCTATATGCGCAGCCATCGTGATGAAAACACCGGCAGACCCTGCATGTGCGCCTTCAGGTGATACATATACCACCACCGGCACCGGACTCTCCAGCAATTGGGTTACAATTTCTCTGGTAGATTGCAATAAACCACCCGGAGTGTTTAAATGAATTAGAAGGCAGGTAGCTTTTTTACTTTGGGCATTCTGTATCGCTTCATGAATAAAATCGGCAGTAACCGGGTTGATGACGCCTTCTATTTTAATGGACACTACTCTTTGACTTACCGCATGTAGCGGCACCATTATATACAACATGAGCAATATGAAAATGATCTTCATAAAAATTGTCCTGTTTTAATT
Organism: Ferruginibacter sp.; assembly: GCA_041740215.1. Taxonomy (GTDB): domain Bacteria; phylum Bacteroidota; class Bacteroidia; order Chitinophagales; family Chitinophagaceae; genus Ferruginibacter. Next base: position 3,714 of record JBGSMI010000209.1, on the reverse strand, counting down.
GTGTGTCCAAATCTTTTTACTGCTGTAAGATACCCAAAAAAAGGACAGCAACCCTGACAAATCACACCCGAACCCAGCTTCACTTAAAGACCGGATTTTCAATTCAAAAATCGATTATCGCTTCCAAATGCCGAACAGTTCGGCATTTCAGGTTTTGTACAAATTATAAAAAATGGACACTCTCCATAAGCAAGAACCCAATTTTTTCAATCCCAGCCCTGTTTTGAAATTATGACTTTCATCGCCCTTGGTCACCAGGCTTTTCTGGTCAAACAGGCTATCCCCTACCGTGCGATGAAAATCAATGCTCCTTTCGTTTAAACCTTTGCTGAAACCATAGTTGCCAAACTGGTCTATTTTTTTATTCCTATAGTTAAGATTTATGCGCCTGCAAGGCTTGAATGCACCATTGCAATTAATGCTACAAACCCCGAAGCGGTTAAACATGACCAGCCGTGGGTAACAACCCATGGAAAACAATTACACCAATCTCAACCTCAAAAAGGTTGGACATGATGTGGGGCAAAATTTTGTTGCCATCAATATTGCCAAACACTCTTTTTTACAACCAATCAAATACCACCATTCAGATCGGTTGGACATCCTTTTTGATTCAACACCTTCAAGATTGAACCATTGGAATCGTGATCAGCCATGAGTTTGCACCCACGGCTATTTATATTCAAGCCGTTCAGGCTTGGCTTGGTGCAACCCGCAATAAATCAATGCAACGATTGGATCAGAAATGAAATGAAAATTGCAATCCTTTCCACACTATACTTTATCCGGTCATAAAGGCTCTTTCTATAACTCTCCGCCTCGGCGGACTAGGGGTTTTTTGGCCTTGGGGACTGGAGGTTCTCTCCTTTAGGGGATGGGGGTATCCATCTCTACCAAATATTTTACGACAGCCAGTCTGATATCGGTTCGCAAATCGGTTGCGTCGTTGAAGCGAGTGATGACCATAATTTCGGGGTTGCCTTCCTTTAAAAATTCAAGTCCCTTTTCTGCCCCGGAAAAGAGGAATTCCGGCGTTATAATCCGGTAGATTTTTGATGGTACTATTTCGATGCCGCTTACCTGCCAATTGTTTCCGTTAAAAGTAATATTGGGACTCACCTGCAAATAACCACCCAGCCCTTTTATACGATCACTGGTGGCAAGCATTTGATTCAATAGTGTACCGGTTAATTCCACCTCACACAACTTTCCACCGAAGGGCAGCGTGCGTATTACATCGAGTTGTGTCATTACACCGGAAATCCGGTCATCTATACGAATGGACCCACTATTAAATATTGCAGCATCGGCTTTTGGTGATACTGCCTGCATTGACTGCGCAATCAAAATGCCGAGATTAGTTTGTTTATATCTTATGTTGGCTTCAGTGCCGTCGAGGGGTTCCTTGGTATGATACACCACTGCATTCGGCTCCAGGCCAATCGCCCTGAAAGCCGCATAGGCTTTGTCTTCCCAAACTTTTACAGCGGCTGCTATTTCCGGATCGGGTACTACGGTTGAATCTAAATAAACCAGGTTGGAAATGATTTTTATTTTGCCCCGCTTCCCATCTCTGAATATGAGGTGGCGATACATGCTTTTGGCATTGGCATCCGCCTTAGCAATGGCTCCTCTCCGAACGGCTACATAGTTATGCTGGTGTTCATGCCCACCCATAATCAACCGGATATGCTTCAACTTTCTTGCAACTTTTTTATCTTCATCCAATGATAAATGAGTAAGGCCGATTACAACATCCGATTGTCTTTTCACTTGCTGAAATGCCTTCTTTACGGACTGTAACTGATCCTGGTAAACTACCCAGGGCTGCTGATTGGATTGGATGGTAGCATTGACTATTCCAACATTAAACTCCTGATTTTTAGTGGCGACAATAAAGCTCGTCGGGAAAGCAACTGAGTCAGGGCGGGTTCTGTAAAAAGGCGTTATAGATCCATTACTATTTTTGTGCTGCACATCGCTACTTATCCACGCAAACTGCGATTCATTGATGCGATCCTGCAGATCCTTTTCGGGTATATCAAATTCGTGATTGCCGAATACCACCAGGTCAACACCCACCTTATTCATCATATCTACCATGTGGCGACCATACACCCGTTGGCCATCAATTTTTGTGGTGCCAATTACCGACGGACTCACAAAATCCCCCGCCATTACTACAAAAGTTTGATAGCGGGCTTCCTGTTGTTTGATCAATGTTGCCACTCTTGCCATACCACCTTCCTTGCCCTGGTTGAGCGGCCCAATTTCATACACATCATTCATCTGCAAAATGCAAATGGTGTCTTTGCCAGATTGTGCTGTAGCCGTGCAGTGAATAAAAAATAACATCGCTATCAGGGAGGAGTATCGATTCATTGGAAAGTATTTTATTAAAGACTTAAAGGTAATATTTTATTGGGGTAGATATAAAAGTATAGCGATAGCTAACAGCCTTTTGTCGGCGATTTTCCAATAAAAAAAATTAAAGCGTTCTATTGCCAGCAGTAGTTAATTATACTGCGGTCTGTACGGGATTTACACCTGATAAAATAACCAACGGATGTAAATAAGGATCGCAGGACTACCGTCCTAAAAATTGTGATGAGCAATAACTATTTAAAATATCGCTACCTGTTTGAGTTCTTTTATAAAAAGGTCATTACCATCCGCTCCCATTCTTCTGCCAATGAAACTGCAGGACTGCTTTTACCTGCACGGCGATACCAGTAATCTGCATTAAACTGGTCACCTTCCCTCCGATGCAAATAAGCATGTATCCAGGCTGCATTTGTATCAGGTAAATCTTGTATCAATGTGTGCGCCTTTTCCCAGTCGTCATTGGCATCGTACCATAAAGCCTTCAAATAAACGGATACATTTAGTGGCGGTTCTTTACCTGTCAGGCTTTCTTTAAATATTGCAGACGTCATTGACAATTAATTTTTTTTTGCCGAATTTAAATGAATCCAGGCACATTAACCATATTACAACAAAACAGGTTAGCCATTAATATAGACTACCTAAATTAACTGCTATTGAAAATTATTTGCAAGTCGATTGAAATTAAAAAATCATTTTAATAATTAATGGCGGTTAAACAAAGATTTAACTTACTTTACTCCCAAAAAAATCATCTTTTTATCCGGTTATTCCTGCATTTTTTCATTTCATTTCAAAACAACTTTCTTAACCGTTCCATTAAAAGAAATGCTCTGGCGGTTGTTGCTGTTTACCTGCAAACTGGCAGCTCCATTATCAAAAACTATAAGATTCATTTCCCGGGCAGCCTGCGTGTCTTTTGGTTGAATGGTAATATTCCAGCCACCATTTTTTCTTAGACTAACGGTATAGTTGAAATCAGTGGAAGTGAACTTAATACCTCCATCTGTACTGTCGATTGGAGCAGTGAAGACTCGCCCAATAATAAGGAAGGTTGCTGGTAATTTTTCTTTGGTCACTGCTAACGTATAATATGTAGTCAACACGCTTTGGCGCATACCGATTGTCACAGTGTTTGGTGCATAAAACACTAACTGCCGGATATCAATCAAGTTTTTTTATCTCTTCCGCTTTTGAAGAATTTCGTTTTTTGGAACTATAAATGGCCGATCTTCTCTAATTTTCTTTGTTGTCTCTTTTCAGTAATTCTTCTGCTTCCGCTCTTACTTTTTTAGAACTATGTTGTGTGGCTATTTCTTTGAATAACTG
>JBGSMI010000202.1:0-11813 GCA_041740215.1 Ferruginibacter sp. | reverse complement strand
GATAGATTACGCCGGATATGCTTTTTTACCAAATCAGGAAGTGAACTCGTTAACCATGGCTTGTGTTGGTAGTAAAACTGTTATTGATCATGTACAGGTTTCTTACGCAAAGGATGATGCCTTTGAATGGTTTGGTGGTACGGTAAACTGCAGTTATTTAATTGCTTACAAAACCCAGGATGATGATTTTGATACGGATAATGGTTACAGCGGCAGTGTTCAGTTTGGGTTAATCATAAGGGATTCTTCTATTGCCGATGTCTCCCGCTCTGAGGCGTTTGAAAGTGACAACGATGGACAAGGCAGTGTCTTAACGCCCAAAACCAGGGCAGTGTTTTGTAATGTTTCAGCGTTTGGACCACTTGCCACACCAGATAATATAGGCAATAGCAACTATCTGGGTGCTGCAGTACAAATCAGGAGAAACTCTACTATTTCTATTTTTAATTCTTCCTTTATAGGCTGGTCAACTGGTATTTTAATTGATGCCACTACAGGTACACCAACCGACCTGAATATTGCTGAAGGAACACTGCAACTTAGCGGGATTTTGCTGATAAGCTGTAAAACACCTGTTGCTTACGCAGCTAGTTCTGGTGCCCCTACTGGTGCCACATCTGCCACTATTTCTACCTGGTTCACCAGTAATGCTAAAAACAGGATTATCAGTCAAACTACCACACAGAATACCTACACAAAACCTTTCGATTACGTGTCACCAGATTTTGCCCCATTTGGTAACTCGGCGGTAGTAATTCCATCTGCAACAAACACTCATTTTGATGATCCTATTTTAGTAGCAAGGCCATTTATTAAAAAAGTAAATTTTATTGGAGGTGTAGCACCTTCGGGGCCAGATGCCAACTGGTTTAAGGGATGGACCAGATTCGGATTTTAATTTTTTTGTACCATATTATAAAACAAAAGCAGCTAATTCAGGCTGCTTTTGTTTTATGTGTACTGTATGATTTAAGCTGTGGATTCAAAGTTTATTTATTGGCTGATAAGCATATACCACTTCATATTCCACATGTTTTAAAGCAGGTATCATCTTCCCAATTTTTAAATCAATTTTTTGAGGTGAGGGTTCACAAACAGCATATCTGTTGCCATTGTACATGATGGGTGCTCCCACAGGTTTATCAAAGGCTACAGCTACTGTTACATGATTCGGATAAGCCAGCACAATCATCGGCAGGTTATAAATTTCCTTTACTAGGTAAAAGAATAGAGAAGCCCTGTCTTCACAATCGCTTTTATCGTAAAGCAATGTCTGCTCTGGCGATAATCTTTTCTCCTGCCCAAACTGTTTAGTATCTGTTTCAAATAAAAAGGCATACCTGGTAAAACGCATCAGGTAGTCCACCCCATTTTTTTCACTCATACCATGAATATTTTTTTTCAACGCCGGAATGATAGATTGGTAGGTTTCTGTACTCAGCGGGATGTTAAAGTAAGATTCATAAGTTACGACCGGGTAATTGACAAAAATGTTTTTTATCTGGGGATTCAGTTTCACTTTAAAAGTATAATCATTTTGATAGTAATTGAATCCTATAACCTTTTCGATATAGTCAGCCGGTTTAAAACCAGGCAACTGGGTTACTTTGTAAGTGAAGGCTCTGCTTACCCTGGGTTCTGCAAGATTTAGTTCAGTATAAATTTCTTTTTCTACATCAATCGATTTGTAATCATGATAATTAAGGCATACATACTGGCGACCGTTGCGTATATAATAGGGGAGGTTTAAAATTTCTTCATCCGTTTGAATATAAAATAATAGTCTGCCATTGAATGTTTTCAACGTAGCACCGTAACCAGATTTTATAAGAAAGAACCATTTGTACACCGTGTATCTTTCATAGTTTTCAGCCTTTGGACTAAATTGTTGCACCGTTTTGCGTATCAACTGGTAATAAAGCCAGTCATCCAGTTTGTATTGGTCTCTATAAGCAAGTAGTGCATCTGTTACGGGTTTAAAGGTGGTGGCGTTGATGTCATCGAAGTAACCCTTTACACTGTTTTCGTAATTGGTATTTTTTGAAATTGCCGTTACAGGAACTTGTATCTGCAGTGTGATAGAATCTCCAAAAAAATCAAAGTTTAAAGATCTTTGTGTATAGGATTGACTATACATTACCAAAGAAAAATGTTGTATTAAAAAAACAAGGGATAATATGATATATTTTTTTTTCAAACCCAATTTGATATGTCTAAAAGTACGAAAATTAACAATTAGATAATATTATGTTTTATTGTTGCTGAGTTTTTTCCGTTATGCGCTATTCTTTTCAAGCTGTATTAAGTTGTAAACTGATTATGTTGTTTTTTATTTTATTGATTTGAAACTAGTCACTAACCAAATGGATAACATTTCGATAACCTGTAGTTAATGATTACGTAACTGGCACAGATTATTTTGCATTCCTAAATAGATGATCGTATTTTAATAGTTAATATTACTAAAAACTTTCCTTAAGCAAATAGCATATTCTCATGCTTGTCCACCTGGTATTCCTATCGGGTGGCTTTTTATGTACTTGTGTGGAAATATCATTCTACATAGTAACCAGACAATATACCAAGTCAACATAACAGGCTGTCTGAAAAGATGTTCTGTTTTGGTTTATAGATCTTCAATACTCCTTTAGAAAATTGATTGTTTGTACATTTGCAAAATGAAAAATCTACTCGTTTTACTGATTGCTGTTATTGGGTTATCAGCGTGCAACAATAGCAACGAAAAATTGAAAGAGCGCATAGCTGATTCGGACAGCGTGGCCATTAATTATTTTAAAGGAGATGGTAGTATTGATACAGTAATAGCGGTAAAAATTGTCCGGGATACGAAGACAATCAATGAGCTGTCAACTTTAATTGCTGCAAAAAATAGTACCGCTAATTTCAAATGTGGTTATGATGGGTCAATGCACTTTTTTAAAATGAGCCGTGTAATTCAGGATATCGATTTTAAAATGAATGACGCGGAGTGTATGCATTTCTCCTTCCCGCAGGAAGGTAAAATTAAAGCAACTAAATTATCGCAGAGAGCAAAGAAATTGCTTCAGTCACTGAAAGAATAATCTGCTAAAATGCCCGCTTCCACTCGATAGAGATGTCGTCTTAGGTATTTAAACCCAGCTAGTCACAGGTATGGATGCAACGACAGGTAACTGACGTGGACTAGATTTGCTGATTTCACGGGTAGGGGCATGCGCCAAAACGATATCAATTATTTTGCTCGTTTCATCTTTATAATCAACTTGTATTGCTTTCGATTCATTAATCCAGTTATCCACAAAATGGATATACTTTTTCTTCAATTTTTTCAATACCGGCACGCCCAATTCTGCTGCACCCGCTGCATTGCAATGTTGCTCATATTGACTTTTCATGGGTATGATCATCAACTTTTTTCCCATGTACAAAGCTTCGGCAGGTGTTTCAAAACCTGCTCCGCAAAGAATCCCTTCGCAGGATGTAAAGCTGGTAGTAAATTCATTTGTGCTTACAGGTTGTATATGACAATTATTTGTAGAATAGGATTTTTTGGTATGCTTTGAAAAAATCTGCCACTGCACATTTCTAAAGTTTGAAAAAAAGCTGATTAATTTCTTATCATCATAGGAAGGCAGGTAAACGGTATAATGTCCAAGGTTAGTAGCCTTTGTTTCACGGATTGTTTTTCTGATAACCGGGGTGAAGATATTTTCTGCAAAATTTTTGAAATGGAAGCCAATCCCGGTTTTACAAGGGGCATAATACCTCAATACCATCCAGGCAAATGGGTCTGTTTTAACTGGTCTTGGTGACAGCTCGTGTAATACCGCATATTGGTGGCTCATTGCAATACAGGGTATATTTTTAAGTTTACAAGCCCAGGCACTGATTGGCTCAAAATCATTGATTACAAGGTCGTAATTTTCTACCGGTAAATTTTTGATTTCGGTTATAAATTTTTTCGATTGAAATTGTTTGAAGGTTTTGTAAAAATCGATTCCTCCTTTTTTGCCAAAAATAAAACTGAATCCTTTTCGCTGGTAGGTAACGGGATGGTTCAATCCTACATCAGCCTGGGTGCCGCTTAGGAGAATATACAGATCGCACTTTTTCTCCAGCAACGGAATTATTTCATTTGCCCTGCTCACATGTCCATTGCCAGTAGCCTGAATAGCGTATAATACTTTCATAATAAGTTTTTAAGAAGCAATTACGAAATCCTCCATCATCATTTTAAATAATTCTGCTGTACGTAGGTAGGCTGCTTCATCCACGTAGTATGCATCCGTTAATTCGTTTACGCTTACGTCTTCACTATAATGATAGATTTTCCATGCATTATTTTCATACTCAAGGGCGGTAAGGTTTTCTATCCAGTCGCCGGAGTTCAGGTAATTCACACTTCCTTTACTGGTATTGATCATTCGGTTGGCGGGTTGGTGAATATGGCCGCAGATTACATAATCGTATCCCTTTTCGATGGCAATATCAGCAGCCGTTTCTTCAAAATTATTGACATACTTTACAGCCGATTTTACCGAGTTTTTTATTTTTTTGGAAAGCGATATTTTGCCCTTTCCCATTTTTTTACTCAGATAATTAATGAAGGAATTAATGTAGATTAATGTGTCGTAGCCAACAGCGCCAAGTTTAGCCAGCCACTTACTATGCTTCATAATCACATCAAAAACATCTCCGTGAAAAATCCAGCTACGGGTATTGTTGTCGTGGTGAATGACCATTTTATTTACAATGTGAAAGTCTCCAATGGAAAAGTTTTCAAACCGGCGAAGCATCTCATCGTGATTACCGGTGATGTAATAAACCTTTACCCCACGGCTGAGCATACTGGTGATTTGTTTGATGACCTGCATGTGCCCTGGCGGCCAATACTTTTTGCTAAACTGCCAGATGTCAATAATATCGCCGTTTAAAACAAGAATGGTGGGGTCGATTGTAGAAAGATACCGGGATAACTCATTGGCCCTACAACCAAAAGTACCGAGGTGTACATCCGATATGATCGCAACATCCAGTTTTCTTTTTTCCAATGGAATTAGTTTAATCCAAAGGTCAGTACCCTATGTTTAGTAATTGTAAAGAAATTCTTACCAAAACTTAAACTTTTTGATTTGAGTACTCCAGGGAAAACAAATGGATTTTGTTTAGAAGAGAAAAATTTTTAATCTTATTTGAACATTTGCCTGGCGCAAGGTGGAAAAGACACCATAATCAACACTTTCTTGGCGTGTAAGTACTATATTAAAACTTATTCTTTTTAACAATTCAAATAACAAAATAAAGCATAATCATAGCCACTCTCAGGTGCGTGCGGTTAGTTATCGCTAATCTTTTTTAGCCTTTAGAGTAAAACCAAAAGTTGTGCCTACATCAAGCGTACTCCTTACATGAATTACCTGATGATGGGCCTCAATGATGTGTTTGCAAATAGCGAGTCCTAAACCACTGCCACCCACTTTACGACTTCTCGCCAGGTCAGTTCTGTAAAAGCGCTCAAATATTCTTCCTATATGTTCTTCTGCTATGCCAGAGCCATCATCGCTAATTTCTATCAAAACTCTTTTGCCATCAATCTTGTAGGCACTTGCTTCGATTACGCCATTTTGTTTACCATATTTAATGGCATTGTCAATTAAGTTAATCTGTACCTGGCGTATTTTTTCCTTATCAGCATAAACGGTCAGGGGTACTTCGCAACCTTTTTTTATACCCATTTTTATTTGTTTAAGATCAGCTTTTATAGAAAGTGATTCGAAAACATCCTTCACAAGGTCTTGTATCACGAAATTCTCTTTAAACAGGTGTTGCTCACCTCGTTCTAATTTAGATATTTCATCAAGGTCATCTACCAGATTTACAAGCCTGTCGATGTTTCTGGATGTACTGCTCAGGAATTTTCTATTTACTTCTGGATTTTCAAGGGCCCCATTTAATAATGTGTCTACATAACCCTGAATAGCAAATATGGGGGTTTTTAATTCATGGGATAAATTCTGTAAAAATTCTTTCCGGTAGGCTTCATTTTGTTTTAATACTTCAATTTCAGCTTTGCGTTGCTGAGCCCAGTTTTCTACGTCTTCCCTTACTTCATCGATGCTTTTTTGTGGTAGAATATTTTTGTAATAAAATTCTTCTCGTTTACTCGCCTTGGTTTGATAAATGAGTTTATAAATCAATTTTATTTTTCGATAAACAAAACTCTGAACCATAAATAATATGAGCCCGTAGCAAGCTAAGAACACAACGCTAAAGACGATCATCGAAATCCACCATACTGGTTCAAAATAAAAGGATGCAACGCTGATAGGAAAGGCAATGATCAAAGCAGTAGTTGCAGAGAGTTGCTGTGGGGATAGATTTTTTGCAGAAAACATGTAATGGTTAAAATGAATAAAGTAGATGAATAAATGTCAAAATTAGAAAAACTGATGTGTCTTTTGTTTCATTGGCAGCAAGGTGTTCTCCTGCTAGTGTAATTCACTTGAATGACCAATCAAACCGAAATTAGAATAGCAGCATAATGAAATATAGCCGCAGCTAGCACAAACAGGTGCCAGATAACATGGTGATAGGTATATCTTTTCCATAAATAAAATATTACTCCAGTGGAATAAAGAACCCCTCCAATCGCAAGCATAGAAATGACAGGGGTGGGCATTTCGTTAAAGAAAGATTTTCCACCTATAAATAAAATCCATCCCATCAATAAATAGATTCCTGTAGAAACCAACTCAAATCTGCCGGTAAAGTATAATTTAAAAAAAACACCCACCAATGTTAAACCCCATAAAATTGCCAGTAATGTAATGCCAAATGTGTTGTTTACATAAATTAATATAAAAGGTGTGTAAGTGCCAGATATTAGAAAATAAATACTGATGTGATCGAGGATTTTTAACCGTTCCTTTAGTTTGGGTTGATTAAAGCCATGGTACATTGTGGAAGCTGTAAAAAGCAAGATAAAACAACAGCCGTAAATAACAGTTCCTGTCAGGGCAGCAAAATGTTGAGTTTTATGTGCCAGTAAGATCAAAACCGGCATACAGATAACGCCAAATAAAACACCAAGTCCGTGGGACAGGCTATTCGCTTTTTCAACTGTTATTTGGTGGCCTGAATTGTCTTTTTGCATCTTCAAAAGTTAACCTGATGTAAGTTAATTTCTTTTCAAAGAGAATGGTTACCCAAAAAGTAAAAAGTAGTAAAATAAAAGAGGATAGAAGGGCTTATAATTCAAATTTGTAACCAACGCCCTTAACGGTAGTGATACAATCAAGATTCAGTTTCTGACGAATCTTGCGGATATGTACATCAATTGTGCGATCACCAACGATTACTTCGGTACCCCATACCTGGTTTAATATTTCGTTGCGCAGAAAAACCTTGCCTGGCTTAGAGGCCAGCAATGCCAAAAGTTCAAATTCTTTGCGGGCTAAAACGATATCATTGCCTTTAAATTTAATCATGTATTTTTCCCTATCAATCACAAGTTCGCCCACCGTTACAATTTCTGTTTCGTCTTTATCTTTATTCAACCTTCTGAATAGCGCATTTACTTTACTAACCAAAATTTTGGGACTGATGGGCTTGGTAAGGTAATCATCTGCACCGGTTTCTAAACCACGAATTTCAGTTTGTTCATCGCTTAGTGCAGAGAGAAAAACAATGAGCGTATCTTTAAATGCAGGTTGTATACGGAGAATATTGCACACCTCAATGCCATTTTTACCTGGCATCATGATATCTAAAATGATGAGATCGGGTTGATTTTTTTTTGCTGCTTCAATTGCCTCATCCCCGTTTTTAGCAGTGATTACCTGGTATCCTTCTGCCTGTAGATTAAACTGGATAATCTCCAGTATATCTGGCTCATCATCTGCAATTAAAATTTTTTTAAGAATACTCATACTGTTTTTCGCTTCGCAAAAGTAGGGCTTCACATGAATCATTGTATCAAAGACTACTCATTCAGTGTATTATCAAATTGTTAACGCAAACAATCCACCTTACAGCCAATTCCTTCATAAAAATGGGGCTTGCGAGGGTAGGGTTGTAAAATGGAAGTATTTTCGCACGTAAGTGAAAGCTATATGGTTGTCCTAAAGTGCCGTGTAAGTGCTTTTTTGATTGAACGCAAAAATGCTTTGCTTATGTCATATTTATTCATGAATATAATAGCTTGGGTTTTTTCGTCATCTTTGCATTAGAATATTAAATATGAAATTTTTTTTACTATCTATATTATTACTTGTATTTTATCAAGACGTATCTGCGCTTCAGGATTCTGTTGTAATTCCGCTAAGCCGGCAGCGGTTTCATGATAGAATCAACAATGAACAAATATTGACGGATAAAGCTGATGGAGCGCTTGATGGAATGGTAATAGTGTCTGCAAACGCAGAAATAAATTTACAGGTTACAGATGCCTTAACAAGGCGGGTTAATAAATTTAAGGATTGGGTTGAACTAAATGAAAAAGTAATTTCAAGCAACGAAAAAATACGTCAGCTCAGTTATATAGAAGAGCTGGTTAGAAATTTTCGTACGGAATGGAAGTTGAAAAATATCAATCCTGCTTTAGCTCCTTTGCTGGTTGATCATTTTGAAAATGTCTGGAAGGCAAATATGGATAGCCTAAGTATACTTCCCTACATTAATAACATGCCGTACGAAATTGCTTCCATCCTTGTTGAGATTTTCAATAAAAATGCAGATTATACCAATGCCAAAAAAATAATTTTTTTAAAATACTGTAATCTGCACCCCGATAAGATTCTTTCTATCATACGGCCTTACGTAAAAGAACCCTTTGCTGATAGCCTTGTAGTAGTTGCCTGCAAAAATGATCCGGAACAATTATACGATTACGCTTACTCCACCAGGTCGCCCGAAGGCAAACTAATTCAACAAAATCCCGACCCGTTGGTAAAGGCGATTGTAGAGTTTAGTAAGATGGATAATGCTTTGCTATATTATCCTTTTTTGGATAATATTCTACACAACAGGATTACCATCGACTCTATCAAAAAAATCATTGGAGATGGTGAAGGCCGCATGGATAGCGTTGGCTATTTTAAATTACTGGTTAAAACGGAAAAGGATTATTATCATAGACTAGGTGTGTTAAAAGATACACCTATTGCAATGTTTGGAGCAAATGGATTAAGAAAAATGTTGCAAAAAAAGGCGATACAACATTTCATAACTCCAATCAATAATTTGCATGAACAAAATAATTTGAACATAAGAATGAGGGCTTTGGACCCTTTATCGGCTGAGGAGCTATATTATGTAATGGTAATGGGTGAAAATGATATTTACACTTCCAGCTACAAACACAGTTTTGCTCGTTTACTGCAACGCATGGGTAGCAAGCCAAGAGGCGATTCTCTGTTATTGAGCGTTAACATGGACTATTTTAAAAAGTTTATAAAAATGGCTGCCAACTTTAACCAGTTGGACACCTTTTTAAGAACGATGCCTGCCAATAATGCCACCACGCTGATGAAAGCATTTGTTGCCAACCTTGACCAAGCCAATAATCTGGAAGATGCTGTTGACGTGGCAGATAGTTATAGCAGTATCAAAAATCCTGTGTTACTTCAAAATATATTGAAGAATGTTACGCTAAATGAGCAGAAGAGCATCAATCAAAATAACAGTAAGGGTAAAATAATTTACGGCTTGTTAAAAACCATTTTTTTATCTGCAAATGATAATACTATTGACCTCACGAGTGAAATTGGAATACCATCTATTTATTCGGTAGATTATAAATATCTGACTGATGACAAGGAACGTGTAGTTCAGCAAGTGTTTTTTTATGGTGATGAAGATGGCAAAACGCATTTTCCGCAATTTCTGAATTCCTTTTCGAGAAAAGAATGGAGCATCTCTACCCAAAAGGAGTGGGTTGAAATTAAATCACTCACAGGTAAAAAGGTATCCATCTTTGCTAACCTTCCTTTGGATAATGATAGAAACCTGGATGATACTGCACAATTGCATCTGGCAAAATATCTTTCAAGAAATGGCATGCAGCCATCTGTGGTTGTACATCGGGGCCATAGTTATTGGTTGCCACGCACAATTGAAAGAATGGCGAAAGATGCTAAAATCATCGTTTTGGGTTCATGTGGTGGTTATCAAAATTTGAGTCAGATCATCAAATTCTGCCCGGATGCACATATTGTTTCAACCAAAGAAATAGGCAAAGGAGATATCAACCGGCCAATTCTTAACTACCTCAATCAGACGATAGCCTCTGGAAAAACGTTGGTATGGAAAGATATGTGGGCATCGTTAACCAGATTATTTCACAGTGATGGTAATAAAAGTATGGCCGAAAGTTGGGATGATTATGTGCCTCCCTATAAAAATCTGGGAGCTATTTTTATAAAGGCATACAACAAAAAGATGGAAGGGGAAATGTAGGCGATGATCTTCATAATAAAACATACTATAAATTTTATGTATTAACCGTCTATCAGGGTAACTACAGCGACGGTCAATTTCTAAATATCTTTGCTCTATGAGTGATTCGGTAAAAGTAAAAAAAGTCTTCAATTTTTCAATATTGCGAAGGGTGTTCAATTTTGCAGCACCTTATAAAATCAAATTTTTCTGGTCACTTTTTCTTGCCATTTTTTTAGCAGTTATTTCGCCCGTGAGGCCGTGGCTTATCCAGCTTACCATTAATAAAGGAATGCAGCCGGAAGCAGAGGTCTGGTTTTTAAAAGGAGCGGGTGAGGTGATCATTGGTATTACTATTATTCAATTAGCGCTTTTGTTAATAGAAAGCGTTTGCCGGTTTGTTTTTACTTTTTTCACTGCATCGCTTGGCCAAAATGTAGTAAAAGATATGCGGGTGGCCACTTATAAAAAGGTAATCAATTTAAACCTTTCACAATACGACAAAACTCCTATTGGTACATTAACTACCCGCACTATCAACGACATAGAGTCAATTAATGATATTTTTAGTGATGGTCTAATTCCCATTATTGCCGATTTGTTATCCATTATTGCCGTACTGAGTTATATGTTTTATGTAGACTGGCAATTAACACTGGTTTGCATGGCACCGTTTCCAGCACTGATCATTGCAACTTATTTCTTCAAAGAAAGTGTCAATAAATCTTTTATCAGGGTACGCAATGCCGTATCCCAGTTAAATGCTTTTGTACAGGAACATATTACAGGGATGGCTATTGTACAGGCATTCGCTGCTGAAAAAAGAGAGCTCAATAAGTTCAACGAAATCAATAAGGAACATCGGAATGCAAACGTGCGATCTATTTTTGCATATTCGGTTTTTTTTCCGGTGGTAGAGCTGGTATTGGCTAGCTCACTTGGTTTATTGGTATGGTGGGCGGGTGGTGCCCAAACCCACGAAGCTGCAGGAAATATTACAGCATTTATATTATGCCTCAATTTATTATTCCGCCCACTACGGGTAATTGCAGATAAATTCAACGTGTTGCAAATGGGAATGATTGCCGGTGAACGGGTTTTCAAGGTGATGGACAATCAAGACTTTACCATATCAACAGCTTCTGTTTCAAAGAATGGCAAATTCAATAAGGCTGTTATTAAACGAGGAAGTGTTTCATTTGAAAAAGTTTGGTTTGCATATATCGATCAGCAGTACGTCTTAAAAGACATTTCCTTTGTAATAAACCCCGGAGAAACACTGGCCATTGTTGGCAATACCGGAAGTGGTAAAACTTCAGTCATTAGTTTGTTGAACCGTTTGTACCATATACAAAAGGGAAGTATTAAAATTGATGATA
>JBGSMI010000186.1:0-15818 GCA_041740215.1 Ferruginibacter sp. | reverse complement strand
TTTTTTACGAGTAAATGGTTTGTGTTTGTATTTTAGCGCTTCATAAATTTTAGCAACGGCTTCAATTGGTTCGCTGTATTGGCTGATAATGATGGGTTGGTCAAATTCATTGGTGAGATTTGTAGTTACCAGTTTTTGAGTATCCATGGTACGTACAATAAAATGACTCAAAAAACTATACCACAAAGTGCCATTTGTTTACAACTGCAACAAAATTAAACCGTTGTTGGATCGGATTGATTTCCAAAGCGCCAGCTTTAGGTAACCGGTTTAGGGAACTGATAAGCAACTGAGCCTGCTTCAGAATGGTTTTAACCCAACATTTTCTTTGTATTACTTACATTTTATCAGTATTATTCAGCAAGTACTTTTTCAAAGTAAATGGCTGTCTCTACAGGATTATGGTAATAGGGTGGCGTCTCATAAAAGCCAGCTTGCTGATATAGATGAATGGCCGGCTGCATATAATTTAAAGTATCAAGTTTAACTACTGAATAATTACAATCCTTTGCCAGTTGTAAAGCTTTTTCCAATAAAACTTTACCGATGCCTTTATTTTGATGACTCGGTTTGGTGTACATTCTTTTAAGCTCGCCCACGGATTCGCTAATTTTTCTGATTGCTACACAGGCAATGATTTCCGACTCTTCTTTTACAAGAATAATTCCTCCATCTGGTGAC
The DNA here is from genome assembly GCA_041740215.1 of Ferruginibacter sp. Classification (GTDB taxonomy): domain Bacteria; phylum Bacteroidota; class Bacteroidia; order Chitinophagales; family Chitinophagaceae; genus Ferruginibacter. The sequence goes on along the minus strand of JBGSMI010000186.1, from coordinate 15,137 downwards.
GCATACATCTTTTTCAACCCATCTAATTCCTCGTCAAAATGCTGAAAATCGAGGTTGATGTTGATGGTGTCTGCATACTCCTCAAACAATACCCTTGCCTGGGTATAGTCGTCATCCGTTTTTGCCAAATAAAACTGCATTACTACTTATTTTTTTGTTACACAAGTAAACACCTGTAAATATTAAACACGCCGCCATGATCTTATAAAGTTCAAGCGGTTCTTTTAGAAAAATCATGGCAATGATTGCAGCAAATACCGGCTGCGAATAAATGTAGGTACCGGCCATAGATGCACCTAAAATTTTAATGCCATAAACATTGAAGAGATAGGCCAAAAAAGTTCCCCCAATTACAATCAATCCAATACAGGTGTATTCAAGTCTTCCAAAGCTTTGCCATTCGATGGCGATGAATTCATTCCAGCCAAAAGGAAGCACCATTAAAAAGCCTATTGAAAAAATGATTCTGATAACCTGTACTGGATTGTATTTCAACATCAGCGGCTTTACTAAAATGAAATAAAAAGTATACGCAATGGCATTGATCAATATCAACAAATCACCCAGTAGGATATTATCGCCATTTCCGGTGTTTTTGCCAGAGGTAATTAATAATACCGCCCCGCTTATACCAAGACCTAACCCCAATACCTTATAAAAACCAATCCGTTCTTTTAATAACCATGCCGCAATAATGGTGATTAAAATTGGGGTAGTCAACATGAGTAAAACAGCATGAATGGAATAGGTCATTGACAATCCTTTTAAAAACAGCATTTGGTTAATGGCAATACCCGTTAAAGCGCACAAAACAAATCTCGGTAAATCTACTCTGTCAATAGTTTTTTTAACGGGGTTCAATAAAAATAGCAACCAGAATAAAATAGCCGATACGCCCACTCTGATGACGTTCATTCCAAATGGCTGCATGAAGTGGTTGCCAGTAAGGTATTTTACGGTACTCAGGTTGATGGCGAAAAAGATATTCGTGCCGAGCAATCCCAGGTGAGCCTTCGTTTTTATATACACAAATAATATTAATTTTAAAATTTCAAAGCTTTAGAGCGATTGAAGAAATTGCTGTATTTTTTTTTTATACTGCTCCATATCAAACGAAGGAATTACAAAGGAAAAATCGGCTGCGGCGGTTAACGCTTTACCTAAATTGAAATGCTGCTGGCTGACCGTATAAAAAATTTGCTGTTGCATTAAATGATCTGCCAGGTATTCCTGTTCTGTTTGTCCGGGTGTAGGAACCAATATCGCCTTTTTATTGAGTTTGATTAAATCCATGATGGTGGTGTAGCCACTTCTGCAAACTACCAATTCCGACTGGCGGATGACCGCATTCAATTCTTCCGCTGCAAGATGATTTTTAATGGTAAGATTGTGATGATTGTTCTTTTCTTCAAAATCCTTTTCATGCACTGCTGTAATATTAGGTAGTCCTCTTACAAGTAGCGATTTTCCTTCAAATTTTTCTACCTGCTTCAATAACAACGATTCAAAAATACTACGCTGTGGCTCAGGACCTGAAATAAGCAATAAAAGATCAAAACTTTTTTCCACAGCTTCTTTTTTCTCAAATCTGGAAAGCCCTCCTATATAGACAACATTCTTTGGGCGATCACCCGGATGAGATAATTCGCCGGCTATATTGTTAGCTCCTTCAAAATCCGGCACCCAACAAAAACTATAATTCTTTATAAACCAATAGTGCATTTTTTGGGCAACCTTTTCCGTAAATGGATTGCCTGTTTTTATCAATAACTGGTGGGTGATATAGACTGATGGAAGGGTGGAATGATATAGTCCGAAACGATTATCGGCAATAATTGCTGTTATTGAATGAATTTTCACATTTCTTTTTAACCATTGGTGTTCCTTGTAAATCCGCATCAATATCCGGGGTGTCTGTGCTATTATCTTGAAGGGCAACCAGTACTTGTTCTTGCTGTAGCTGATCCGGTATCCTGTCAGCGGAATGAATCTAAGTTGTTGAAATTCATGTTTCAACAATGATTCTGTAGCGCCTTCCGCAGCAATTAACACTTCGCAACCATTTGCCAGCAACGCCCTAATAACAGGCACACACCGGGTAGCGTGCCCAAGGCCCCAATCAAGGGGAATAACCAATATCTTGTTATTTTTACTAATGTTTTTAAGAAATTTACGAATGGATATTAAGAAAACAATAATTGTTTGTGAAAATAGTTTAATTTGCTTTACTATTATTATGAAACGTTATTTTAAAATCGCTTTATCGTTCATGCTAATTGTTTCCATTATTTTAACCAGTTGTGCTTCTTCAAAAAAGAACCAATGTGGTTGCCCAAGTAAAAAAGGGTTAGTGGGATACTAATTAGAATGGCAGGTAATAAAAAACCTAACTTAAATGAATAGGATGAACCGGGATTTGCTGGTGTTGTTCAATCAGGAACTTTTAAGCCCTCAGGCGATTGAGCATGAGGTAGAATTGTTACATGAGTTATTACATGTTGTCGAACGTTTGGATAATATAGCAACCGCACATGAAATACTTGACCTTAATAAATATAAGGTCATCAGCAAAACAGTTGTAATTCGGGATACAATCCGTAAACAGGAATTGAAACCTTTTGTGTTTTTGAATTGTAAAAACTGATGAAACTTTATTAAATTCCTGCTGATAAAATCTTTTACGATTGCTTTAATCAGGCATTCAACTGCTCTAACGCCTTTTTTAATTTCTCCAACATTTCATTGATTTCTTCTTTTTTACAGATTCCCACACTTAACCGGTACCAACTGCTGCTAGCGGATGCTCCAAATGCAGAAAATGGCACAATCGCCAGTGCTGCTTCATTGAGCAGGTAGGCAGTTACATCAGCCTGGCTTTCTAGTTTATTTCCTTGCCGGGTAGTTTTTCCAACCAAATCTATTTTGATGGTTAAATAAATAGCTGCCTGGGGTGCAATCGCATCTACTGAAAATCCCTCGCTTTTCAATTCTTGAAATCCTTTATAAATATTCACCAGCCTTTCTTCCAGTTCTGCTTTAAAATGAGTGAAATACTTATCCACTGCGGATGTTTGAACCAGAAAATTTGCAACGGCGTTTTGTTCTGCCATTGGCGCCCATGCACCAACATGACTATTGATGGCTTTCATTTTATTGATTAGCCCTGCCGGTCCCAATGCCCATCCTACCCTTACACCAGTGGAGGCAAACGATTTGCTGATGCCATCAATGAAGATGGTAAACTCTTTTATTGCTGGTCTTAAAGAAACAGGATTGTAATGTTGCACTTTGCCAAAAGTTAAGGTCCAGTAAATTTGGTCGTATAGTAAATACAATTTTTTATCGTCTGCGCCACGCCGGGCATTTTCTGCAATCACCAGGTCACAAATTGCTTCGAGTGCTTCTTTGGTAAAAGTAGTGCCAGTTGGGTTTAGCGGAGAACACAATGCCAGTAGAGCGGTTCCCTTTAAGTGTGGCTTAATTTCATCAGCAGTTGGCATAAAGTTGTTTTCCAACTTTGTTTCAATCACCACATGTTCGCCTTCCGTAAAATGAACATAGTGATTGTTATTCCAACTGGGCACTGCATAAATCACTTTATCGCCCTTATCTACAATTGCCCGGTATGCAGTATAAATCAATGGCCTTCCACCTGCTGCAATTAAAATTTCGTTCACATCAAAAGCAAGCCCTTCTCTTGTTTGAATAAAACTGGAAACTGCAGCTCTTAATTCTGTAATCCCTTCGGCTGGCGGATATGTTGTCTGATGGTTTTTAAAGGCCGTAATAATTTCATTTTCCAACTCAACGGGAATTGGAAAAATGGAACTATCAAAATCGCCAATGGTATAATTGTAAATTTTATTTCCCTGTTTTATTTTCTCCTTTATCTCTGCTCCTAATTTCACGATTTCAGATCCAATAAGGGTTTCAGCAAGATGACTTAGTTTGGTGGAGGGCATAAAAGTTTTTTAATACGTTGCAGAAAAGTTTGAAGAGCAAAAGTAATTTTTAATAAGGTTAAAACAAGAAACCCGCAGAGAATTCAGCAGGTTTCTTGTTTTAATAGTGGATGTGATTTTTTATAACTTAATCAATCGAAGACTTTACTCAATGGTCTTGAATTCTTTAAACGTTTTCATGGGTGTATTATCTGCCTGTTGTTGATAGGCTTTCCATTTACCGTTAAAAAATAAATTGGTCTTTTGTATGGCTTCATTCACGGACCCCTCTGCGATTTCAATTAACCCAAATTCCTGTGCATCGGGTATTTTATTTTTACCAAGCACTTCACCCCTTGCTTCCCTTAACCAACCATTTACAGTTGCTTCATAAGGCGATCCATATCCCTGCTTTTCCTGTGGAGTGCCCATTATAAAATTGCGGATCTTTTTAATAGAATCCGTCATTGCCTTTCCCGATTTACGCAAACTATCTGCATCGGCCCCTTCTATGTTTTTTAGCTGTGCCTCTACTTTAGCGATCGTTTCTTCGGCGTCAGTTAACCGGTCGGTAATCTCTACCACTTTCAGGGTGCTTTTTTCTATTGTTTTTAATGCTGCCAATTTTGCGTCATACACTTGTCGGGATATTTGCACAGCAGGATCAGGCTTTACAACCAACATGGTCGAATCTGCATACTTTCCCAAAGAAATCACTATTTTATAGATGCCTGGAAAAACAGGCATGCTGCCCCTGGGTTCCGGTGAATCTGGCTTTGGTTTAGCGCTTCCTGGCTGGCGAATTCCTTTCGTCTCAAAGCCCCAATAATTTCTGTTGAAACCAGTATCTGCTTTTTGCTTAAATGTTCTGATTACCTCATTTTTATCATCCATTATTTTCACGGTGACTGAGTCTGATTTCGCTTTTTTGGCGGTATCCAACTTCTCATCTGGCTTTATGTAATAGGAATAAGCAGCCCCTGTACTTCTATTCTCTCCGTCATACAAACCCCAGGTGCTGTAGTCGTATCCTGATTTATTTTTAGTTTCTGCCTGATAAGCAGTAGGAGATTCAAAAAGGGTCAATTTTTTTGCTATTATACTTCCAGTTGCAGCAGCAAATTTTCTCAACGGACGAATATCATCCATTACATACAACGCTCTGCCGAAAGTAGCTATACACAAATCTGCCTCTCTTTCCTGTATTGCAAGATCATAAGTTGATACAGATGGATACCCATTTTTCCATTGTTCAAAACTGGTTCCATTGTCAAAACTAACCCACAGCCCTTGTTCCGTTCCGGCAAAAATTAAATTGGGTTCTACGGGATCCTGAATCATACACAATGCATAACCCTTTACTTTTTTTTCATTCACTACCATTTCCCAGGACTGGCCGAAATTTTTAGTGCGAAAAATGTATGGTTTAAAATCGCCTCTGCGATAATCGTTGCAAACCACAAATGCTTCTGCGGCATTGTACCGGCTGGCTCTTATTTGCGGAATCCATGCCCCAAGTGGCATCCCCGGAATTTTTCCACGAAAATTTGTCCAGGTTTTTCCGCCATCTTTCGACAACTGAACATTGCCATCATCAGTACCTGCCCAAATCACATTTTTATCTTTGGCAGATGGTTCAATACACAAAATGGTATTGAAATTTTCTGCACCAGTAATGTCAACCGACAAGCCTCCGTTTTCATCCTGCTTTTGCTGAGCCGCATTATTGGTGGTTAAATCCGGCGAGGTGATTTTCCAGGTAAATCCTTTATTGGTGCTTTTGTGTACAAACTGACTTCCATAATAAATAGTAGTTGGTTCATCGGGAGCCAGCGCAAATGCTGCATTCCAGTTAAAACGCAGCCTTGTGGTTAAATCCGGACTGGGTGGCTTTAGGCGGTTTTGTTCGCCGGTAGCTACATTGTACCTGCCAAGGCTACCCTTTTGCGACATGGCATAAATCCAATTGGCATCTTGCGGATCGGCTGCTACATCAAACCCATCTCCGCCCCAAAGATTATCCCAGAAATAATTTTTTATACCACCCTCCATCCAGCTATATGCCGGTCCTCGCCAGCTTCCATTGTCCTGCATTCCTCCCATTATATGATAAGGAATTTCGTTATCTACACTGATATGATAAAACTGACCTACCGGCAATTGCTCATCAAATTTCCAGGTGCGGCCACGGTCACGGCTAATGCCTATTCCACCATCATTGCCATCAATGATAAAATTTGGATTGGTAGGATGAATCCAAAAAGCGTGGTGATCGGGATGAATGCCGGAATATGGTATTACATGCTGAAAAGTTTTACCACCATCTTCGCTCATGGTAATTACCTGGTTAATATTGTACAGCCTGTTTTCATTCAACGGATCTACCCTTATATCCTGAAAGTAAAAAGCCCTGTTGGTTACATCTGTCTTATTGCTGTTAACCAGTTCCCATTTAAAACCGCCATCGTCCGATTTATACAGTCCGTTTTTAGTAGCTTCTACCAACGCATAAACACGCTTCGGCTCGTTTGTAGAAATGGTGATGCCGATTCTGCCATAATCCCCGTCTGGCAATCCTTGTTTCTTTCCTAATTTCTCCCAATTTTTACCACCATCAAAAGTCATGTATAAGCCACTGCCGGGGCCACCGCTGTCAAAGCTAAACGGGGTACGCCTGTGTTGCCACATATTGGCAATAAGCTTATTGGGGTTGGTAGGGTCCATCACCAGTTCCGCACATCCGCTGGTATCGTTGGTATGCAAAATAAGTTTCCAGCTATCGCCTCCGTCGATGGTTTTATATACACCACGTTCAGGATGTTCTGCATACGGATTGCCGATAGCAGCTACATATATTGTTTTGGCATCGTTGGGATCAATGATTACCCGGTGTATATTGATGGTTTTTTCAAGTCCCATCATTTTCCAGGTTTTACCGGCATCCATACTTTTGTAAATCCCGCCGCCCAGGTTAATTGAATTTCTTGGGTTGCCCTCACCAGTGCCTACCCATACTACCGATGGATTTGATTGCTGTATAGCCACCGCACCAATATTTAAAATAGGCTGTTCGTCAAAAATGGGCGTCCAGTTGCTGCCAGCATTTTCAGTTTTCCAAACACCGCCCGATGCTGTGCCCAAATAAATCACATCGGGATTGCCGTGCAATGCATCAATCGAGGTAACCCGGCCACTCATACCTGCCGGCCCTATACTGCGAGGTTTCAGATTTTTAAACTGATTGGTAGAAATTTTTTGCGCATTTAAAAGATTGGTGCAAAAAAATAGCACCATAAGGATATTCAATTTTCTCATTCAACTTGGTTTAAGAAATGAAGTTGCTAAAAAACAGGGAGGAAACCAAAGAAAAATTACAGACGGAAACTATGTTTGATAATTGCTTCCTTAACGGTGGTTTCAGTTGACAGCGAAGCACTATTGTAATCGGAGAGGACTATAAACGGAAATTATTTCAAGCGATTGTTGGCAGGTGATTTTTACTTCCGTGCTGCATTTCATCAATTACCCAACCGATCGATTAATACTTTATTATGTTAAGGTTAAAAAATTATCGTCCTGTTTTGCAATTCAACGTCGGGAAAAAATGCCGGATGTCCATCCTGAAATAGATGAAGATCCGACAGTACACTTTCTGATTACCTCCGCTTGTTAATTGAACGCATCAAGAGCATTTGCTAAAGCTACTTTTTAAACTTTTCCGAAGCTTTTTTCGCCTTATCAAAATCCAATACCACAGAGTTTATGCAATATCTTAACCCGGTTGGCGGTGGCCCGTCTTCAAAGACGTGACCAAGATGCGATTTACACCTGCCACACATTACTTCGGTGCGCTGCATACCGTACTCATTATCGGGAGCATAAATGATACTCCCCTTGGTGATGGGCTCAAAAAAACTTGGCCAGCCGCAACTGCTTTCAAATTTTCCATTGCTATTAAACAGAGGATTGCCACAAACCGCACAATAATAGGTTCCTACTTCACTATGGAGATTGTATTTACCTGTAAAAGCCCGTTCAGTGCCTCTTTGTCGGGCGATTTCATAGACCTCTTTGGGTAATATTTTATTCCACTGTTCATTGCTGAGATTTACTTTGCCAGTATCTGATTTTGAATAATACGGATTAGCATTGTTTACAGAATCTATATTGTTTACAGGCTTTTTATTCTGTGCGGTATTGCATCCTATCATCAGGAATAGCATTGTGGCGAATATACCAATGGTCTTTTTCATAATTACTTAACAATTTAAAACTAAGAATGGTTTTTTAAAGTTACGTTTAAAAAGAAATCATGGTTTTTCAATAATTTATTAAAATTGTTAAAGGATTTTTAATGATGGTGCTTTATATTTGTTATTAACAAAGGAAGCCACTACATATGTTGAATTTAATACTCTTCGGCCCTCCGGGCAGCGGTAAAGGAACACAAAGTGAAAAACTGATCGCCAAATATGGTTTAAAACACCTAAGTACCGGCGATTTATTAAGATCGGAAATTGCACAGAAAACCCCCCTTGGTCTTGAAGCAAAAAGTTTAATGGATAAAGGCCAATTGGTACCAGATGCGGTTGTGATTGGTATGATTAGCTCTGCTTTGGAAACAAACCCTGATGCAGAAGGTTTTTTGTTTGATGGTTTCCCAAGAACTGCAGCACAGGCAGAAGCATTGGATAAATTGCTTGAGTTGAAAAAAACTTCCATTAAAATGATGTTGGCGATGGTGGTAACAGAGGAAGAGCTCGTAAGCAGGTTGCTAAAGCGTGGCCAAACAAGTGGCAGAAGTGACGATAACAATGAAGGTGTCATCCGGGCAAGAATTGCGGAATACCACAATAAAACTGCCGCGGTGGCTGATTACTATAAAAAGTATGATAAAGTAGTTACCACAAAGGGTGAAGGAACTGTGGAGGAAATATTTGTTGGTTTATGCAAAGAAATTGAGTCAGCTTTGGCTTAAGGGATATCAATCTTTCCTATAAATTATACAAAGGCTGTCTCAAAAACCGAGCAGCCTCTTTTATTTTGCTTGAAATCATAATAACTCTTTTTAAAAATAGTTGCATGCCATTATCTCATACAAGCCAACATGAGGGCTAAACTTATTATGCATAACTTTTATTTAAATTGGTTTTAATTGTTCTAGTTACTCCGCAAATTATTATTTCTGCTGGGAGTACTCCGGTAAATGAAATTTTCGAAAGTTTATTTTTTAGTATACCACTTTTGGATGTAATTTAATTTTGGCCTACGAGACACTGGCTCGGCTCGGTACTCTACTCCACGTTAGCTTCCATGTCTACTTTTTTTGCTTTGCAAAACCTTGTATTTTAAACTCACGATTAATTTTATTTAGTGAAAAAATAAACTTTACCAGCACCAGAAATTAGGGCTGTGCCTTCATCACTGAGCATGAGTTTTGCTCCAAAATTTTCATTTAATGATATTACTGATTGATCAGATCTCACCAGGTCAGCTATGAAGTTAAAATTTTCTGATGTAGTTATTTTATAAATTTTGCAACTGCCATTATTATTAGGGCCACCAATATTACTTCCAATTAATAAATAACCACCATTTATGGATATTGATGATCCGAAACTTGTTTCAGTTGAATTAATTGTTTGTAAAAGACTTAAAGAACTTGTCAAAATTTTATAAACGTAAACAATCCCCGGACTAAAGGAAACAGGGGAACCAATTGCAACATAACCACCATCAGTACGGGAAATACTAAAGCCTAATTTTGAATTTAATGTTGGTGAATTAATGGAAGCGACGGTTTGCCAACCAGTGGTAGGACCTATGGGGCCACCACCAAGCCATTTTATATAATAAACTTTGCCGTTGCCGTTTTTAAACGGCAAGCCAACTATAACAGTTCCCCCACTTGCAGCAAAATCATACAACCCTAGTCTATCGTTAGCAGCTCCATCAGGTACAGTTATATATCCCTCTGGAAGAAAATATCCCGATAAGTGATCTTCGTTTCCAAATCGAACGATTTCGCCTTGGTTTACATTTGCATTTATTGTGGTAAATGGTCTTGATGCCCATAATTTATAACCCCAAACATAATCGTATGTCAAATAGACTCTATATCCCAATTGATGTCCCACTGAGGTGTTGTTATAATCGTAGTGAAATACCCAATTGCCTGCTAACAGGCGATATACATAAATTTTGCCTCCATTATTATTGAAACCTGGAGAACCTACAACAGCAATTGTATCTTTTACTGATACGCTCCAACCAAATCTGTCGCTGGCAGCTAATCCCGGCGGAGCTATTATTAAAGTTTGAACCCAATTGTCATTTACTTTTTGGTAAACAAAAACTTTATTTACTTCAGGTGCTCCTATAAAAGCATTATCCTTATCTATACTTACAGTTCCAATTGGCGTAGCATCTGATGTAGTTAGAATTTGCTTTTCTTTTGTTATTTGAACATCCCACCCTTTTGGTTGATTATTTTTTGTAAGTGAAATCCATACATTTCCATCATAGCCCTCAAAATCTTTAAGCACGCTATTGTACCTGATATTACCGGCTACAGGTAAGTTAAAATCATCTGCAACTTTTATTTTACCAGCTACGTCTAATTTTGCTACGGGAGCAATTTGTCCTATACCGATATTCCCGGTATTAGTAATACTCAATCTTTCTTGCATGTTACCTACGCCGCCGGTAAATGAATAGCCTGTACTAAAACCCATTCTTGCTGCACTAGCGCTTGTGCCTGTTATTGACATTAGCCCTGTGGTATAATTTGTACCGCCAAAAGATAGTAAATGTGTAGTGCCTGCTGCAAGTGCATTGGTATTGATAAGCGCAAGCATACTGGATAAATTGTTTTTTATTTGTACATTTTTATTAAACGAAGCGCCACCAGTAAAATCGGTTCCAAGATCTGCCCACAATTTTATGCGCCTATCTGCACCGGTAGGAGAAATACCTCCACCTACGATACTTAGTGTATTTGCTTCACCAAATGCGTTATAGCCAATCTTACCATTGTCTGTTTGCTTACTGGGTGTACCTGCTCCAAACTCCAATGTATTGCTTTCTTTAATCTGTAAACCATCCTGTACTAATCTTATTTTTTCATTATTAAATCGCTTAAAAACTACATCATTTTTATCGGTAGTACCTATAAAGTTATTGGCTGGGTCGGTATTTAAATTTCCATTCAAAGCCCAGCTACTATTACTTACCACTTTCCATTCGCCGTCCGAATAAATGTATTCATTAAGCCCATTTCTGATATCTATACTTCCGCTTAATACTCCCGTTTGATTGCTGTTGTTATCAATGATCAGCCGTTGCCCATCTTCCGGGTTATTTACCGTTGCAGAAAATTGCCCTGAAAAGTTACCTGCAAGATTGACATTACTTTGGTTGTCTGGAATAATGATGGCAGTTCCTGAACCAGTGAGGTATATTGGCTGATTGCGAATACCGCCCTTAATATCCAGCGATGTTTTTGGTACTGTTGTTCCTATACCCACATTTTGGGCTATCAGTGTGTAGCTTAAAAATGCAATACAAAAAAATAAGAGCGTTTTTTTCATAAGTTGATTGTTTAAAAAAACCTGATAAATTCATCCAATTGTAATCTTATAACGATGCTTAATAAATTTCACTCCACTTTAATTGTTTTTCTTCTTGCATCTCCTGTAAAATAATGTATCGGTGCTGCTATTCTATCTACAAGGATTTTTGTCTCGCTACCGTTGGTAATAGTCAATTTAAATTTATCAAGGTACCAGTTATCTGCACCAATGCCACCACCGCCAGTGTGCCTTAACTCTATTTCTTTTATGTCATTAAAATCCAGACCGGCTGTGTTTGGTAATACTTTTGTGAACGATTTTTCGGATAAGTTCCGCCAATTTCTACTGGCATTTACATTACTAAGGGTAATGGCTGGTTTGCTACTTTTAAAACGAATCACCAGGTTTACATTATCGCCGCCACCTCGCAAATCATCGCCGCCAGTACCAAAAATGGCGGTAATGGACGCATCGCTGGAAGCGGGTGGCGGCATGGCCGGGGCGCCGTAGCCGTTGAGTGAAAAACTAAAAGTGGTAGTTAAACCTTCATTGGCGTTTCTGGGCCCCCTGTTCTCATATATAAAACGAAATAAGGGCGTACCGCTTTTGTTGAGTAACATGGTTCTTACTATCCGTCCATCTTTTTTTTCAATGGCAGTAGCAGTAATTTATCCAGGTTCCAGTTATCTGCGGATATGGCATCTACATTGTTCCAGCTACCCACTACCGTACGTAAAAGGGTAACAGATTCCAAATCCATTACGTTGATGTCTGCCGGCAGCGGCACTGTAACCCGGCGAGTGGAATTGTTGGACCAGGTTTGGTTCTTATTCACATCATCCATTACTATTGAAGGCCTGTTTTTAATGGTAATGGTAAGCTGCAGATTTTTTTGAAAGCCCTTTGGCTCCAGGTTATCGCCGCCGGTTTTAAAATCAATCTCTATTTTGTTGTCGCCTGGCGGTGCTACTACTACGCCAGGACTGCGTTGAGGTGTAGGCGGCGGTGCAACTAGTGGTTCAAATCTCCAGGCAATATTACCAGTACCGTTGGTGCCATTGCCTCTTTTGGCTATCATGATACCACGATTTACATCTTCCAGTTGGGCTGCCAGATAATATTCGTTTGCAGCTTCTCCAGCATCTTTAGCGGGTTGTATCTGGTAACTGCCCTTATCATTTGCCGTAATGGAAAAACATTGAAGTTTAATTTTTGCAAGCGGATATGGTGATTGCAACGACACCATTGCTATAGCTTCCGGAGCTTCGTTCCAGCTAATGTTTTTACGGTTTTGCACCAGTTGAATTTGAAATAAGCCGGGCTTGCCTCTTACGGCTCTTACTTCCCAAATTTGTGCGCCACAATTGTAATTGGTAGGCGAGCATGCTTCGGCAACCCTTATAAAATTAGACGCCGTATATTCCATACTAAGGTTACTGGTTACCAATTTTACCCTATACTTTCCGGGTGAAATGGCAACCTGGGCCACGCTTGTTAATGCTACAAAAAACAGGCATAACAGTAGAAAATGATTTTTCATTTTGTATTTTTTTTAGTCAATTTTAAAATCTACATCTAAGTCAATCAATCCGTGTAATACGGAGGATACATTGTTTTGGGGAAATCTTTGATAGGGCGTTTCTTCGTACACACTGTGTAATAAGCGGATGTTAGAAGCCTGCAACGACAGCGGGTTAAAGGGTAAATTGTAATAATAATATTTACGTACGTTTATGCTGATGCAATAAATTTTGTTTGCAAGGATAGGTATTTCGCAAAAATTTAAATTATAATTTAAGGTATCGCTGATGTTTGCGTTAATGGTTTTTATTAACTGTCTGGTGTCTGCATCCCATACTGATAAACGAACATAACCAGCAGTGGGATTTTTTAGCCGAATGCCTTTTATGCGGCCGTCTTTTTGCGGCTGTATGGCAATGCCCAATTCCCAGGCTGGTTCCCAGTTTTCAGCATCTCTTCTAAGTGTAGTAAAAGTTCTGTTGAATAATTTACCAAATACCCTTTCTTCTCCAAAATAACTGGTGCCTTTGGGCAATACGCCGCAGCCGCAGAAAAATAAACAAAGCATAATTGCAAAACGCATCATAAGTTAATTAACTTTTTTAAATTCTACCCTTCTGTTTTGTGCTTTGCCTTCGGCAGATGTATTGTCTGCAATGGGTACTGTTTCACCCTTGCCATCAGTTGTTAAACGGCTGGCAGCAATACCCATACCTATTAATTTTACTTTTACCGCTGCAGCCCTTTTTTTACTAAGCACTAAGTTTTTTGCCTCATCACCCTCACTATCTGTATGACCAATAATTTGCAGTTTCATCTCTTTCGATTCTTTTAATGCAGCCGCTATTTGTTGTATGATTTCGTTGCTGCTGGCTTGTATTTTATCGCTGTTGGTGGCAAACAAAATAGCATTGGTACTAAAGCTGCCGTTCTCCATTAAATCTTTCAACACCTTACTTCGCCTGTCTGTACCCGCTTCTGCAAGTATCACATTGCTAATGTAGAAATAGTTGAGTTTACTATCTGCTGCGCCATGCGTAGTAGCATTGAAGAAAATATTTTTTCGAAATGAAGCATCAAAAGAAGTGGGCATATCAATCATTTTTATACCATCAGCATACAATCGTATTCTTTTATCATTTACCGAAATGGCAACCTTTATTACCCGGTTGAGTGGGGTGTTGTAATCGAGGCTTTTTAATTTAAACCCGCTTGTAGAAAATTTTTGTGTACCAAATTTCAATCCCTCACTGAAGTGTTTTTGGTTGCTATGAAATGAAAAAACAACTGCTTCTTTTGGTGCAAGCAACCAATCTATTTTGATGGGCTTGCTACCAAAGCCAAAACTGGCAAACCGCATGGGTACATCATTGGGGACAATCAAATCAAACTCGGCTGTAAAGTTTACCGGCAGTGGTTTGGTCAACTGAATATTTACAATAGCACCATCATTAATTTTCAAAAATTTATTTTCAAATCCCGTTAGCTTTTTTACCTCGCCACTTTTGCTGGTATTCCATTTGGCAGGAAAATCGCCGATGGCATCTTTATCAAAATCATCCTGAAAAATGATGCGGCTGCCCCGTTCAAAAGGGGTTTCTGTTTCGGTTGATTTTTCTTCGAGGGAACCAGTTTTTTGCGCTCTCGCTAACTGGGATAATAAAATAAGACAAAGCAATAGACTATTTTTTAGCATGATAAATTTTTTAAAGGTTGTGTAAAAAATGCGGATAAATATTTTCGCTATTTCTAATTATTTATATTTCAAAGGTAATGAGAACCGTAATAGGCTTACCAACAACATTGGCGGTGTTGCTCACTTTCTTAATATTAGTAACGCCGTTAAATTGCTTTTGGATATTGTATTCATATTCTGCTGCGGCTATATATACCCAAGCGACTTTTTTTTAAAGGTTTACACACTTATTAACAATACTCCGGTAGTATTTTAAGCCCTTAACCCCCCGAATTTTAGGCACTGGTTATAAATACGTTTTATTTTTCTGCAACTCAGGTCTAAAGCTAAGTTGCAGAAAATTCTTTTGGTGATTAACTGGTTCATGTGCATCATTTTTATATCGGTCATCGAAAAACTTCCTCTTTG
>JBGSMI010000215.1:0-44235 GCA_041740215.1 Ferruginibacter sp. | reverse complement strand
ACAGATACGGTATTGGTTTTAATCACCGATCTATTTGAAGGCGGCGATGAAGCCGGTATGCGCAAAAGAGCTACCGAACTGGCCGCTGCAGGTGTTCAGGTGGTGGTGTTGTTGGCGCTCAATGATGATGGCGCTCCTTCTTATGATCATGGCAATGCACAGTTTTTGTCCAATCTCGGCATTCCGGTTTTTGCATGTACGCCGGATAAATTTCCTGATTTGATGGCTGCGGCGTTAAGTAAACAGGATGTGGGACTTTGGGCGGCTAAGGAGGATTTGGTGTTGAAGAAATAAGGATTTGGTGACCAGCTTTATTTACTAATTGAGCTTCATTATCGTCCGCCGCGGCGTATCAACTGACTGCTGCTATTTAACTTTTATCCACAACTATTAAAATTTATTATGCCATTTACCGTAGAAGAAATTGAAAAAGCCTTGACCACGCCACGGGCGGAGTGGCCGATGATCATGCCTAAAAAAGGTACACTTGCCACAAGTGTAAATTACCCAATTATTATTGATTATTTGAGCGGTCAATCAACTACCCTTGCCGGCTTAGAACAGGATGACAAGGTATACTTCTGGCGATTGCTAATAAACTTATTAAACAATTTGGAAAATATTTCTGCGGATTCACAACTGGTCTTGGATGTTTTGTATGATCAGACAGTTTATAAAAATATCGAAGGCGCTTTTAAGAACTGGCTTTTAATGTATGCATTAAAAAATAAAACTAATGATGCTATGCAGGCAGTATTGCAACATTTTAGAAATCAGGGAATGAGCAACGATGATATTCTTACTTTTGCCATAATAAGTAAGAAGTTTGATGCGGAAGAAGAATTACCTGCTGATAAAACGGGCTTGATAGATTTTCTACTTTGTCACATACAGCAAATGCCCAAACTTATTTATCCTTCTTATGGCTATTCCTGGAATAGTAATTGGAACTTGTTTTATTTTAAATTGCTGGAAGAAGCCAACCCTGCATTTGCACATGAATATGCATTAACTGCCATTAACCCCAACAGTCAAAAAGCTATTCAGTTTTTATCTGCATACAATAATGGCGCTTACCTGCCATCAATCATTGGTACTCTTACAGACAAAATGAATTTTAACCTCGAAACGATTCAAGCAAAATTAGCTACAGCAATCCACTTGTATGAATTGGATAATGATAAACATGGAGACCTTGCAATCACACTTGCAGATAATTACCTGGATTATATTTCAATCCATTTTCCGAAGCAAACATCTGAGGTAATCTTCTGTTCGGAAAAAATTCACGAAATAGGTTTTAAATTCCTTCCTTATAGTTCCTGTGCTTTTCATTTACTCTTACAAAAGGATAAAGTAATAGGCTCGCAGAAAATCAATGAATGGATTGAGAAAAAAATATTTATACCTTTTGGTACTATCCAGGTATTACACTACCATCTTGGTAAAGAAGCATTCCATTATATAGAGCGAGCGCTTAAAACAGATGCAGCAACTGGTGGTATTGATTATCACCGTTCCGCAATTGATTTGTTGCAGCAGTATTTTGAACCAGAAGAATACCTGCCTTTATTATGGGGGTTCGCAGCCAATAAGTCTAAACTATTACGGCAGCTGGTTGCAGTCATCATTGCCGAAAAAGATGCTGACGCAGAAAAAAAAGCCATCAAATTACTGGAAAGTAAAAGTGCAGACGCCAGGCAAACGAGTGTTATCATACTCAGTTATTTTTCAACCCCTTCTTCAAAAACAGCAATGATGAAAGTATTGAATACAGAAATCAATGACAACACAAGGGATGTACTGCTGCAAACAGTTGCCGATAATTTACCCACCGAAGCCAGCATGGCTTTTATTGAAGACATGGTAAGCGCTGCCAAAAGCAGGGGCAAACTGAATAAACCTATGGAAGCCTGGCTGGAAGAATCAACACTGCCTCCATTATTTTACAGTACGGGTAAGCAACTGACTGCTGATGAAACAACGTTTCTGCTTTACCGCATGAGCCGCATCAAAGAAATGCGGAGTGATATGGAAGCCCGGTATATTTTACAATTCCTGGATAAACAAAAAACCAACGACTTCGCCCTGGCCATCATCAAACTGTTTATTGATAAAGGGGCAAAGCCGGAACACAAATGGCTGATGGCGTTAGCTGCATTACTTGGCAATGATGCAGTGGTGGATAAGATCAGGATTACTATCAACAAATGGATGGAAGAGAACCGCTATAAAATGGCAGAGTATGGCGTGGGTGCCTTGGCCATACAGGGAAGCGATAAAGCCCTGCGCTGGGTAGAATGGTATAGCCGGAAATACAAAAGTAAAAAGGCCAATGTAGGTGCCGCCGCATTGGTTGCGCTTGAAACTGCCGCAGAAGAACTGGGCATTACCATTCATGAACTGGGCGATCGGGTGGTGCCTGATTTTGGCTTTGATGGTTTGTTCAAAACCTTTACTGTTGATGGCGATGAATACCGTGCCTTTATTGACAGCAATTTTAAAATGGCTTTTTTTAATGAGGATAATAAAAAGCTAAAAGCCATACCTGCTGCAACAGATGCCGCCATTAAAGATGAATTTAAAGCCATTGCAAAAGAAGTTCGGGACATTGTAAAATCACAATCTTCCCGGCTGGAATATTATCTCATCATCCAGCGCAAATGGACTCACGATCAATGGCAAAAATTCTTTTTACAAAACTCGGTTATGTTTATTTATGCCACCAAACTATTGTGGGGCGTGTACAATGAAGCCGGAGAGCTACACGATAATTTTATGTGCAGCGAAGATACCAGCCTCATCAACCTGAATAGTGAAGAAATCAGCCTGGATGAAAATTGTATCATCGGTATCGTGCACCCCACCCAATTATCTGAAGCGTTGTTAAAACAATGGCAGCAACAGTTTTATGATCTGTCGTTAGAACCTGTGTTCCCGCAATTGGATAGGAAAACGCCGGATATGAAAGGTATCAACTTATCCAAACCCATCATCAAAATATTTGAAGGCAAACAAATGCAGACAGGCTCTACCAGGAGTACGCTGGAAAGATTTGGCTGGCACAAAGGCCCAACCGGAGATGGGGGCATGCTGGAATCATTCAACCTTTTGTATTTTGAAAAAAAGATAGAAGCCGTGCTGGAGGTTGAAGGCATTGGTGCCGGATACGGCTGGGGTGGCGATGAAAAACTGGGCCGCCTGTTTGTAATTGATAGAACAAAAGTAACGGGTAAATGGGGTGTGTATATTAAAAACGAAGAGGATGAAAACATGGTGCAGCTTGATAAAGTACCTAAGATATTTTTGAGTGAAATGCTGGCTGCAGTTCAGGCTATAAAAGTTTTTGAGAAGAAGGAGTAGGCCATAAGCCTATTGCTTAGAATGCGAGGATGGGGATTTATTTTTTTGAGCGTTAAAAAATAAATGTTTAGGCGCAATAAAACAGGGTAGCAAATTAGAATTTGCTACCCTGTTTATTAATTGAAATCTTCTGGTATTATTCAATGAACTTTTCTTCCCTGGTCAATTGTCCGGCTTCATTAATTCCTTCTATTGTGACACGAATTTTTTTGCAATTATCGCTGTTGAAAAAAGGAATAATCACACGCCTGGTAACTTTATCAAAGAACAAATTCGGGTTCCAGTAAAGGGTAGTACGGTAATCTTTTACATCGGCTTCCGGATTTTTTTCATAGTCAGGGGAATAAAATTCTTTGATGACAGAATAGCCATTGATTAAAGCAAATGGCAGCCCTTTAATATCGGAATTGGCACTGGCTCCCTTCTTGGTATAAACCGCAATGGCACCACCGGAGCCTCCACCCATTGCGCCAAAAAATGGTGGTCTGAACACCTTGATCATGGCCACGTCATTCATATTGATGGTTTGAAGGCTTTGCACATTTGAATTGATTTCATTCAAAAAAAAGCTGGTTGCACTTCCCCGCCATGTTGCACCGCCTTCTCCTGTGGTTGAAATTTGCAAACCTGCCACCCTACCCTGCAAATAAGCAAGAACGCTCATGGCCGATTTTGCAAGTGGATCGTCTTCGGTGGTAAAAGTATAACCATCTCCACCACTAAAAAAGCCTGAAGTATATTCCTCATCCATTTTTTCTTTTAGTGATTTGGTTCTGCTTTTTAACTGTACAGTTTCCAACGTTCTTGTTTTATTAAATTCCACCTGATCTCGCTGTAAACGAGCTATGGTACTGCTTTTAAGGATTACAGCGCTATCGGTTTTTTCTGCCACATTCAAAACTGCCAGGCTGGCCAATGACTGTAACGGTGTTTTTACAAAACTACTTTTAAAAGAAAAACTTGCCGAAGTAGTCAAGGTTTTATCTTTATCATTATTGAGCTGATAGTAAAGTTTAGCTGTATCAAAAAAGTATAATCCATCCTGAAGAAATTCTCCCTTGCTGCTGACCGGCATGCTAAAAATATTGGTACCGCCGTTTTTTGTTTTTAAAATACCGGTCAGTGCTTTTTGGTACAATAATCCTTTTGACAAGCCCAGTATTTTCCCATCGATGGAAAGATAATTTTCTGGCATATTATTGATGACCGGCCAGTTGCCTGCCAGTAAATCATCCCACTTGAAACGACGCCAGCCGTTGGTCATCATTACAAGATCAAGGTGTTGGCGGATAGAATCGGTGTCTCCTGAAAAATAATAGGCAGGGTTGTAAATCGTTCCTTTTAAATCGCTGCTCATTAAGAGTTGCGAATAAATGCTCTCTTCATTTTTAGTAACCGGGTTTAATCCTGCATCGGTAACTGAGATGGATAAATTGCACAATAGATCATCGCCTACATCTATCTGCAGGGTATTGCGTGCTCTTTTGCCAAGGCTCTTTTCGCCGGAATGCAAATCTGTTATAAATGAATAATTGCCGTGATTGATAAATACAATTCGCTCCGCTACCGGCACATCTGCCGCATTAAAAATTGTTAACTGAAGCACTCCATTTGGCAGACTGTCCGTTTCGATTGGTGCAGAGATGCTCGTTTTTTTAGTTAGGTTGATTCTTGCACTATAAACAAGTCGCTGGCCCATCTGGGCCACCACATAAAAACTGGTGAAAGCTGCACTAACCGTATCAGGCCTTTTCAGGGTATAGGTAAGTTGATTATCGGACAATGTAGTACTCAGCACCATCCCATCTTTTATAACCAATGGTAAAACCGTTTCACGTGTTACCCCTTGTTTATCCTTCCAAATGGCTTTGTATTTTTCGCCTGCTACAGGCTGCAACGTGCAATAGCCCATACCGTTATGTATCGCCGAAAAAGAGGTAATTTTTTTACCTTTTCCATCTACAATATCGCCTTTAACGGTAAAAGGAGTGCCATAGTTGTCGGTAGCTTTAAATGCAAGTTTAGATGATATTGAATTTACAAGATCGCCGCCTTCCGGGAAGAACTGTAGGTTATAAGTAAGCACGACAGGTGATTTTTTCACTGGCGTTTTTGGAACGATTTGAATGGGTTTGAGGTATAGTAAAGTTGAATCAAAATTCAACATCCAACCGGTATAGGCCCGGATAAAAAGACGGGAAGTATTGAGCGAATCCGACAATTCAAAATGGGATGCTGCTCCTGATTGCAAAACAGGCAACAACTTCCTTTGTAGTGTATTTCCCTGATCGTCCATCAATTCGGCATACATCGTTTTGCTAAATGCGGCGGGTAGATTATCGGCGGTAAGGTAGGCTTTAAACCATATTGTTTCGCCGGCATTGTAATAAGCCTTGTCAAGGTGTAAATAAATTTTTTCCTGCGGGTATTTGATATCCAAAATATTTACGAGCGAGTCAATATAGAATTGCGCCCGGATATTGGTGCTGCAGCAAATAAGGATAATTAGTGAAAAAAGAATTTGGGAGAGCTTAATTTTTGTCATACCAGTAAATATGGTTTTTAAAAAACAAAGTAATTGATTCGTAGCAGATTACCTGATTGCAAAATGCTAAAATGGTTATAAATAAAGCTGGAATTGAATTGCTTCGGCAGATAAGAATAATATAGCCAAACGAGCGTGCGTTCCGATGCCATCTTTATGTTTGCCGCCTTGGTGGTTGTAAATCATCCGTTCCAATGCTATTGATGTCTTTCTCATCAAAGGCGTCTGGCTTTTTGTCTAGCACAGATTTGATGATCAGGTAGCCACCAAATGCGCTTATGAGGCCAATTAGCATAATTCCCAAAAAGTTCTCTTTGATGTCGTTTTCCTGAGTGTAAAATGTCATTCCTAAAATCACTCCAAACATTTCAGCGCCTACCCATGCAAGCACAGTGTAAAGTTTCCAAACCCCGGGTTTAAGCCCTTTCTGAATGGCTAATTTTCCCATTTTTTTACAAAGGAAAATCAGCGCAATTATTTCTAACATATCGTTTTATTTATGAGTTGATGCGTGCTGTTTGCTGCTCATTTTTAAAAGCCAGCAAAATGTTCAATGTTGCTGCTATATCAATGGCTAATGCAAATATAAAAAACAAGTGGTTTGTTAATTCGCATTCTTTAGCAACAAAAAACCGAAGTCTTAATAGCTTCGGTTGTGTAAAATGATTATTTGGTAGTTACACCAAATCAATATCAAAATTCACCAGTTGCACAAATTCAGCTAATCTGGTATCAATATCTTTTTTGGTAATTTCTTTTAGTCTGTTGGGACCGAATTTTTCTACACAAAAACTAGCCAGGGCACTTCCTACAATGATGGCAGTTTTCATATTGTCAAAGCTGATATCACCCGTTTTTGCAAGATATCCCATAAAGCCTCCGGCAAATGTATCACCTGCGCCGGTTGGATCAAATACTTCTTCCAAAGGCAATGCAGGTGCGAAAAATACATGGTCTTCATGAAAAAGCAATGCGCCATGTTCTCCTTTTTTAATAATTAAAAATTTGGGCCCCATTGCCAATATTGCTTTCGCCGCTTTTACCAATGAGAACTGGCCGCTTAATTGTCTTGCTTCGGCATCGTTGATCATCAGCAAATCAACTTTTTTCAATACTGCCTCCAGATCGGGCATAGCAATGTCCATCCAAAAATTCATAGTATCCATGGCAATCAGCTTTGGTCTTACTTTTAACTGATTAATTACACTCAATTGAATATTGGGGGATAAGTTACCCAGCATTAAAAACGCTGCTCCCTGGTAACTATCGGGAACGATGGGATTAAAATCTGCCAACACATTCAGGTCGGTCACCAATGTATCACGGTTGTTCATATCCAGATGATATTTACCGCTCCAGAAAAATGATTTTTTGTCGGGCACAACTTCCACGCCTTCCAGTTTTACACCACGTTTTTTCAGCTCTTCCAATTCTTCCTGTGGAAAATCGTATCCGATAATGGATATTTGATGAATGGTATCTACAAAATTGCTGGCTGAATAGGCCACGTAGGTTCCGGAGCCACCTACAATTTGATTCACTTTTCCGAAAGGAGTTTCTATGGCATCAAAAGCCATAGTTCCAACTGAGATTAAAGACATGATATTTTGTTTAATTTTACCAACGGGAAATTGGAGTTAGATATTTAAAATTGTTGCAAAAGTAGTGGATTATCAAGTGTATTACCCAATAGCGTTAATTTTTTAAACAAACAGGTATACCTGTTATCAATACAAAACCATTATCAAATTTGAGGCGTTAGATTTGGGCATTGCTTTTGAATGATTGATTTAAAAGGCCAAAATTTCAGTAACAGTACAAGATGACATTGTTAAAAACCAACAGGTCGATATAGGTTTAATAAGTTTAATAATACCTGCGTCGGATAATGTAGACATTTTTATTTACCCGGTGCGCTTCAAATATATTATTTATGTTGATACAAATACATCCCGAAAATCCACAACCCCGGTTAATTAAGCAAGTAGTGGAATGCCTTAAAGATGGTGGCGTAATTGCTTATCCCACCGATACTATTTATGGACTAGGTTGCGACATCCAGCAACACAAAGCCATTGAAAGAATTTGTAAAATAAAAAATATTGATCCTCAAAAAGTACAGATGTCTTTTATTTGCAGTGATCTCAGTCATTTAAGTGATTATACAAAAAGTATAGACACGCCATTGTACAGAATGCTGAAAAATTATCTGCCGGGGCCGTATACTTTTATATTACCCGCCAGCAAATTAGTACCTAAGATATTGCAGAGTAAAAAAAGTACCATCGGTCTTCGTGTACCTGACAATGTGATCTCTCACCATATTCTAAACTTGATGGGCAATCCCATTTTAAGCACTTCATTACCTGGCGAAATGGTTGAAGATTATACCGATCCTGAAATCATACATGAGAAGTTTGAAAACCAGGTTGATTTTGTGATTGACGGTGGTATCGGTGGTATGATCCCATCTACTATTGTAGATTGTACCACAGATGATTGGGCGATTATAAGACAGGGAAAGGGCGAATGGGCTGCGTAGGAAATGACATTTAAACGTATAATGAACTAGGGGTAAAAAGCATAGGGTATCAAACTCCTTTGCTGATTGGCATAACGTTAATGGTGCTATTTCAAATATTCATTTACATGTTGCTGTATATATTTTTTCACAGATGTCCATGTTTGTCCTTTTAGGCTAACCGGGTCCTCGCCTTCTTCGGCATCAATAAAATATGTTAATGCAAAAGGAACCGAAACAAGCAGTTGTTGACTGGGGTATTTTTTTGTGTAATAATGAATAAAATCATCAACAGAATAATGGCGCAGCAATTCTGCGATATCCCAAAAATCTTTTTTCACTCCCCGTTTCAAAATGGCAGCAATTTTCATAGCCATAATATCAGGTGTACTAAATATCCGAATGCCATTTTCTATCCTGGGTTTTTCAATTATTGGATGGTGATGGTGCTTAACAAAATCTACTTTTACGCCATCAATAAATCCAAATAAGCCAATCGGATTACGGATGCTTCTGTAACTAAATCCAGAAAACATATCTTCTAACGGCGCAATTAAAGATTCATTGTCAAATTCAGTTGTTGAAAACAAATCAATATCTACCGACAAACGATGTCCATATTGCAAAGCCAGCGCAGTTCCCCCCACCAGGTAAAAATTATCTAAGGCCGGAATTTGCATTAGTCCCTTTAATACATCCAGTGCTTGGGGGTCAATTTTGCTATATTGTAGCATTTGTAATCGGTTAATTCATTGTCAAATAATGCTGTTGCCAGGCAAATGGTTGATAATGAAAGCCACTTTGCGCTGGTTAATGTAGTACAAATAATTTCATCTCCATAATACCTGCGGCACTGGCGGATATCATCCACATCGCCCCGCTCAAAAGCCCGCTCTATTACAAAGCTGGCTTTGTTGTCGTAATCAAGCGCTTCAAAATTTACATCCCAAAAAATACGCTTATTAAACACCGGTTTATTTTTTGTTTCATTCATTGTTATAAAATTACAGCTTATTAGTTGCTTTTGGGCAAACGGGGTCCGGACAGCGTATTTAAGATTGTCGCAAATCTATACAGGGTTGCCAACCTTTTTTTACGTGTTTCTTAGCAGAAACAACCTGCATATGGTTGGCAACCCTTCCGACAAGTTTAATTGCACCCGGGTCTGGATGATACATTCAAAATCTGATTGCGGTTGGATGCTGCCATTTATTGGGGATGCCAACCTTTGTAAGAAAACTGTTGAAGCAGCAGCAAAAAAAGTTGGTAATCGTTCCGTTTTTAACAAATTGAACTTGTAATGCAGCTATTGGTGTGATCAAAAAAAAGTGCCGGCTTACGCCGACACCTCTTTACTTAATATATCATGTTAACCTTAGATATTTTGTTGAAATTCTTTGGGCTTCTACTGCCTTAGTTTTGATCCCTGTTATTGTGTTTTTTGCGATAGGTCTTTCTGCTGGCCTGCCGTTGATCCTGAAGTATTTCTTTTTTTTCTCCCGATCTGTTATCTCTTTTCTGGTCGGCTCTTTCACGAGGACCAATTTTGCCGTCATTTGCCTTATATCGTAAGGCTTCATTGCGTAATTGTGCTTTTTGTGCATTTAATCTGGCGGCTTCCCGGTGGGTGAGTTGTCCACTTTGTACTCCCTGGTGGATGCGTTGTGTTTCGTCCTGTAAACCCCGATTGCTTTGTGCGGTTACTTTGATAGCTAAAGCACTTAACAGGGCCACAAAAGCTATGATGAATCTTGTTTTCATAATAATAAGTTTTAAGTTTTTAAATGTTTAAATTCAAATGAACCGGTTACCCATATACAGACGGGGCTTGGGGATAAAGGTTTAATGGAAAACAAAAATATTCTAAGCAATAATGCAGCAACGCACTCGTTGACAGTGTTTCGGAGCAGGTAATTTGAGTGGTATTACGGATTTATCGCTTCAATAAAATTAGATTATAGAAGGCAATTTATTAATAGAGATATCTCCTGGTAAGTCACCAATGAGAAAATTAATTGAATGCAAAGAATAACTTCAAAAGTTGACGCCTGCTATAGAATTGACCTTTGTAATGTGTTAAGGCTATATCAACTGGGTTGGTAAAATATTGAAACTTTTCCGATGATATTTGCACATGCCAAAATTCTCAATAGCAGTTCTGTGCAGGGCAGTTCCGTAGGCTTTATTTTGATTCCACCCATACTGCGGAAATTCCTGATGCAACTTTTGCATGTATTCGTCCCGGTAAGTTTTGGCTAAAATACTCGCCGCTGCAATGGAAGTATATTTACCATCACCCTTAATAATGCATTCATGCGGAATTGAGGCATAGCACTTAAATCGATTACCATCTATCAACAATAAGCCTGGTTTAGTTGTTAATTGGTCAATGGCGTAGTGCATGGCTTTATAAGATGCCTGTAGAATATTAATCAGATCTATTTCATCATTATCAATTGAAGCAACTGCAAAGTCGATACTTTCTTTTTCAATGATGACACGCAATATATCTCTTTGATGTTCTTTTAATTGTTTACTGTCGTTGAGTAATGGATGGTGAAAATCTGCTGGTAGAATAACAGCGGCTGCAAATACAGGTCCGGCATAGCAACCTCTGCCTGCTTCATCAAGTCCGGCTTCTATATGATTGGTTTGGAAAAAAGGTAACAACATGTGTTTAATAAAAATCAGCTAAAAGAATAAAATTACAATTCATTGTGGAGAAACAATGAATGCTGAAGTAAATTTGCATCCGCAATGAACAATACGATGAAAAATGAAATGACTTTTCGCTCTTCTTCCAGAGCAGTGGCTATTTGGTTGCTGATTGGTGTAGCCATGATTGTAATACAGGTGTTGATAGGCGGCATTACCCGTTTAACAGAATCCGGCCTTTCTATTACGGAATGGAAACCCATTACCGGAACCTTGCCACCCCTCAATGATTTTGCGTGGCAGGTAGAGTTTGATAAATATAAAGGAACCGACCAGTTTAAATATGTACACCAGAATTTCACGATGTCCGAATTTAAATCCATTTTTTTCTGGGAGTGGTTTCACCGGGTGTGGGCACGATTAATGGGCATGGTATTTTTAATTGGGTTTGTTTATTTTCTGATAAAAAAGAAATTTAAAAACGAAATGATCCTTCCCATGATCATACTCTTTGTACTGGGCGGTATACAAGGTGGTATCGGTTGGTTTATGGTGAAAAGCGGTCTTGTTCCCGAAAAATATTTTGTGGGTCATGTGGAACTGGCTACCCATTTTATCGCTGCACTAGGTTTGTTGAGTTACACGTTGTGGTTTGCATTGAAGTTTCTGGTTGGACCGGTACAAAAAATTGTAAACGCCCCCCTGCAAAAATTATTGGTTGGCATATTGGCCGTATTGATTGTGCAATTGGTATATGGCGCTTTTATGGCAGGTATGCGGGCAGCCGTAATAGCGCCCACCTGGCCGGATATAAATGGCAAAATGATGCCGGTAGGGCTAGGTGAACTTTTACCATGGATGAAAAATTTAGCTTATAATCCTATCATGGTTCATTTTATACACCGTGGCCTCGCTTACCTGCTTTTTGTAATGGTAATGGTTTGGTGGTTTAAATCAAAAGCCATAAAGGCAAGTAAATTATTTACGAATCTCCGTTTTTCCATGATGCTGCTGATAAGTCTGCAGGTGGTATTGGGAATACTAACTGTAATAAATGCCACTTACAACGATCGGCTTGTTGTACTGGGCGTTGCACACCAGTTTACTGCAATGTTGGTTGTATTGACGTTGGTAAGTTTACTATTTGTCGTAAGAAAGTCTCGGGTGTATTAATTGCTTGCGTGGCGTTAAGCGTGGATTGGCAATGTTTACTTGTGAATTGTCAATATTTCACCATCTGATGAACATCGGATGATGATTCAATAGATCCTATATAAATTGCCAAAAAGGTTTCTGATTTTTTCACTGTTTTTATCTTTAGGTTTCTATCGATCAGCAGGTTTATAAAGCAACCGCTTAGGGCGTATTTAAAATTGTCGCAGCTCGATAGAGGGTTGCCAACTTTTTTTAAAGTGTTTTTAGCAGAAAAGAACCTGCACAAGGTTGGCAACCCTCCCGACAATTTTAAATGCACCTGCCGCTTAATGGTCGCATTATAGTTTTATAATTTTGAATTACTTCTACTGCTGCCCAATTTCTACTGCTGCCCAACTTCTACTGCTGATTCGATTTCTTGGTTAAATTGACCTTTTCCTACATCACCGCTGAAGACCACAGTAATTTTTTATTACTTTAATCGTTGTACATTTAGTAAAACGATTTTAATGCGGCTTTTATTTATCAACATCCTTTATTCTTTTCCGGTTCAACTCTTAATCTTGCATTTTCGTAAGTACCAGATACTTTTAATTTTTTGGTGGGTTTTGTCCAGTGCCATTAACAGTGGTTTTATGAAAAGCTTTGGTGCAGATTCATTATTTTTTGTGCCTGAGTATATGGGTAAAGTAAATGCATTGAGTGCCACATTGGTTGGCATAGCCGTGGGCGTTTTTTTTATGAGCTGGAATATCACCACCTTTATTTTACATACAAAGCGGTTTAAATTTCTTGCTGCTACTTCCAAACCGTTTTTAAAATATTGTATCAATAATTCGATTTTGCCTGTTGCTTTTCTCATCTTCTATTTAGTAAAGGCCATTCATTTTAATTTATACAAGGAATTACTCACCACTTCTGAACTAATATTTTTAATTATTGGATTTTTAAGTGGACTGGTTTTATTGATTGCTTTCTCATTTGCTTTCTTTTTTGGTGCCGATCGAACGATACTTCGATCTATTGCACCTGTTATTGCAAAGCCCGAAGATTTTAAAAAAGCGTACAATCCTGCTGTATTATCCAAGTCGGATGGTTTCGGTTTAAAGGTCAGTTATTTTATAACCGGACGTTTTAAATTTAAAAAAGCCCGGCCGGTTGGGCATTATAGTGAACAGTTTTTGGATACTATTTTTAAGCATCATCATTTTGCAGCAATGGTGGTGATGATATTGGCTTTTATGTTTCTAATTGCCGGAGGTTTTTTCCTGGACGTTAAATTTTTTCAGGCACCGGCGGCTGCCAGCATTCTTATTTTCTTTGCTATAATGGTGGCAGTAATTGGCGCACTTACGTATTTTTTGCAAAGTTGGAGTGTATTGTTTTTGATTGGCTTTGTTATAGTGTTGAATTTTTTGTACCAAAACGAAATAATTGACCCCCGAAACAAGGCTTATGGACTTGATTACAGTAACAAAAGCGAACGTCCGGATTATACCAAAAAATCGTTGCTGGCATTGTGTACACCGGAGTTGATTAGCCGGGACAAGGCAAATATGATTGACATTTTGGAAAACTGGAAAGAAAAGCAATCGTCTGTGAAGCCGGTTATGATTTTTGTTAATGTAAGTGGCGGCGGATTAAGAAGTGCCACCTTTGTGATGAATACCTTACAGCAACTTGACAGCATAACAGCCGGTAAACTGATGCGGCAAACATTTCTGATAACAGGTGCTAGTGGTGGAATGTTATCCGCCACTTATTTTAGGGAGTTATATGCTGAAAGAAGAAAATCGCCGGGGCTCAATATCTACGAACAAGCGTATACAAACAATATAGCCCAGGATTTATTGAACCCTGTATTTTCCTCCATGATTAGCAGAGACTTGTTTGCACCAGCTCAAAAATTTGCGATTGGCCCTTACAAATATGTGAAGGATAGGGGATACGGATTTGAACAGAAGCTGAATGAAAATACGGGTGGTCTTTTGAACAAACAAATGAAAGACTATGCCATCGATGAAAAAACAGCTAATATTCCGATGATCATTTACAACTCCATCATTACTCGTGATGGCAGAAAAATGATGCTGTCCACTCAACCGGTTAGTTTTATGATGAAGCCGCTGGGCTTTATAGGCGATCAAAATTACAGTCCGGATGCGGTGGATTTCAAAGCGTTATTTGCCAAACAAAATCCAGAAAATCTCCGTCTGCTGACCGCACTTCGTATGAATGCAACTTTTCCGTATGTATTACCCAACGTTTGGCTGCCTACCAACCCTGTAATTGATGTGATGGATGCAGGAATAAAGGATAATTTCGGACAGGAAACATCCATGCGGTTTATTGATAATTTTGAAAAATGGATCAATGAGAATACAGGGGGAGTAGTAATACTGCAGATAAGAGACCGTATGAATGACTATTGGGAGAAACCACCAGAGACAGGATCTATTTCAGATATTGTGATAAAACCAGCCACGATGCTGCAAAGCAACTGGCATAACTTTCAGGATTATGCACAGGCAGATGAATATAGTTATTTGAAGGATTCCGCTCGTAACAAATTACATCGCCTCACGTTTATGTATGTGCCCAAAAAGGAAGAACTGGGAGCAGCCTTGAACTTTCATTTAACGGCCTCGGAAAAAAGAGATGTAATTGCCTCCTTCAAAAGTGAGTATAACCAAAAGGTCCTGCAAGACCTTTTGCTTTTAATTAAGGACTAAATTAATTCTGCTAAAAAATGGCATCCTGTTCATCGGTGAATGCCTGCAAGGCCAGTTTATCAAAAACCATTTCCTTATTTTGGATGGCTTCCCTTAATATATCATAGATAGTAATAACGCCCCTAAATTCATTATCATCAAAAGCAAGCAGATAGCGTGTTTTATGGCTGCTGAAAAGTTGCATACACATCTCTGCGGTATCCTGCATGGCAATCATGGGCAAAGAAGTATTCATCACATCTTTTATGGAACACGTAGAACTGTGCAAGCCATTTAACACTACTTTCCTGCTGTAATCCCGCTCTGAAAAAATGCCTTGAAAAGCTTCGTTGTGTTTCACAACAAGATAACTCAGATTTACTGAGTTCATCAATTGTAATCCTTCTATAACTTTGGCATCAACATCTATAAAATTAAAAACAGGTGGTTTGTTTTGTAAAATGTTTGCAACGGTGCGCATGTTTAAATGACTTTTAGATGAAAAATTTATGTATTGTAAGTTACCGAATTTTATCAAATATCAAACGGGCTGAATCAATTTAAATGCAGCCGGAATAATTTCAATTACGAATTTTTTTGAAGTATGCGAGGGATCACCATCAATATGTAATGGCGCTGCATCCAGGTTATGAATAATCAGCTTATTGGTTTGAAAATAAAGTACATCTTTTTCATGAAATGTCTTTTCATCATGATCATTCATTTTGCCGTTTCGTACCTGCTGTAGCACTGCCCATATAAACCGTAGCTTGCTCATTTTTTTTACAACAATGATGTCCAGCAGGCCGTCATTCAAACTTGCTTTTGGGGCAATGGTAAACTGGTTACCAAACTGGTTGCTATTAGCTATACTTATAAAATATGCCGCCGCCGTAAATGATTTTCCTTTATTGATAATTTCAAATTTCCAAGGCTGCACATTGATAAAGTTCAGGATGGTTTGTTTGATATAGGTAAGCAATCCACGTTTGGATTGTTTGGCAAAAGCATGTGCTACCTGTGCATCAAATCCTAATCCACAAAGCATACAGCTAAAAGTGGCATTGATGTAAAACGAATCAATATAACTTGCTTTTCCGGTAAAAATGACCTCAAGTGCCTTATCAATTTGTTTTGGGATTTTTGCAGCAAGTGCCAGTCCGTTGCCTGAACCCATGGGTATAATCCCTATCTTAATGTCTTCATCCAGCAAATGGGCAGCTATCTGGCTTACGGTGCCATCTCCGCCGCAGATTACAATGTCTGTAATGTTTTCGTTGCTAATTTTTTCCTTTAAAAAGAAATAATTACCCTCCACACTCGTAGGTAAAATCTCGAATGGTATGTTTTGAACGGATGTTCGTTCTTCAATTTTTTTTCTTAAATCTTCTTTACCCCGGGTACCTGAAATGGGATTGATGAAGTAGATTATTTTCCGGCTCATTTTTTTAATTGCTGGCAAAGGTAAATGGATTCGGTTCCTTTTTCTAGCCTGATATCCTATAGTTACTTTCGTAAGAAATTCAGCAAACTGACTGAACTTAAGTAATGTGTTAGGTTGCTCATTTTTGTCTAACTGCCAAATCATACTAACAAAACATGGCTAAACATTACCACCTGATGAGCGCACTGCCCCAGGTATAGCCACTGCCAAATGCCGCAAGACAAACAAGATCGCCTTCCTTAATTTTACCTTCTTCCCATGCTTCGCAAAGTGCAATGGGGATTGAAGCGGCCGTAGTGTTACCATATTTTTGTATATTATTGTACACCTGCTCATCCTTCAATCCTAGTTTTTGCTGCACAAACTGGCTGATTCGTAAATTGGCCTGGTGTGGAATTAGCATATCCAGATCGGCTGTTGTATGCCCGTTTATGGATAAAGCTTCAACAATTACTTCAGGAAATTTTACGATGGCTTTTTTAAAAACTGACGGACCGTCCATAAATGGAAAGTTTTGTGCATGATCAATCATGTCTTTACTCATGAACATGTCTGCCATTTCTGCTTCATTGTAACTGGCTATTTCTTCTTTTACCCAATGGTTGGCATGTGTGCCAGGATTATACATTGCCAATAATTCTGCACTCTCTCCATCGCTGTGCAAATGTGTACTCATAATGCCTTGCCCTTCTTTTTCCGCTGGTTGAAGTACAACAGCTCCGGCCCCATCTCCAAATATTACCGAGATATTTCTGCCACGGGTAGTAAAATCCAACCCAAAGGAATGTTTTTCACTACCAATAATCAGTATATTTTTATACATGCCTGTTTTAATAAACTGGTCGGCTACGGAAAGTGCATACACGAAACCGCTGCATTGGTTGCGGATATCCAACGCACCTATCTCTTTCATTTGCATCGCCCGTTGAACAAGAACGCCACATCCGGGAAAATAGTAATCCGGGCTAAGTGTGGCAAATATGATGAAATCGATTTCTTGTGCGGTTGTGCCCGCTCTTTCAATGGCAATTTTTGCGGCCTCCACGCCCATAGTAGTAGTGGTTTCTTCTGTTCGGTGGGCGTAATGTCTTTCTTTTATTCCGGTGCGTTCCTGTATCCATTCATCACTGGTTTCCATGTATTTTTTCAGATCGTCGTTGGTGAATACATTTTTTGGTACATACATACCAATACCTGCAATTTTACTTTTTAACATGGGCAATCATTTTTTGAAAGGGCAAATTACTAAAATGTAAATGATTTGCAACTGTTTCATTTGCAACGGTTTTATTTCAAGTTATTGGTTTGGGGGTGAATGATTAACGGGTCTTGAACAACAGCGCTACCCATTGAAAACCTGTGCTTGAAAAGTTGGAGATGCTATACTATCGCTATGCTAAGAATAAAATGAACGTTCGATTTGTGACCCAATAGATATCTGGTGGAAAATTGACCTTCTACTATTAAGCATTTATATCTGGCTCAAAATCAATTTACTTTTTGTAAATTTTTTAAACAAAACATTTCGTCATGCGCCGGTTTTAATTTTACCCGGTAATGAAACTCCACAGCCTTGCGAAGTTCTTTGCTGTTTTTGATTAGTTTTGAAGTGAAGTATTCCGAAAGTGGCAGGATTGAAATGGTGCTTTTATCTTTCTTAATTTCTGCAATATATACCTTTCCATGAATGTAGGCGTTCAGGAATTGCTTCCCTGCAACTTCCGACAAATAGCCTGTGCCTTTTATTGAATCATTGGATACTAAATGATAGGGTTTTAACTCATCAATGTATCCCGTAATAGCAATATCGTAATCTACATCTGTTCGTTTTGAAATAATTACTTTAATCGGGTCTTCTTTTGAACCAGGCGCATTGCCGGATTTTTTTACGAATGTGGCCCATTTACCCAACAAGCTTTCATCAATATGTTGAACAGGCTCTGGATCTAAATTATAAGGCGAATCATAGGGACAACTGCATAAAATTACAGATAGTGACAATAAGGAGATAATGGATAAAATTTGTTTCATGCAAATCTAAAAATACACTATATATTAATGATAAACGCTGAAAAGTTTTAGACAAATCTTAGAAATTGTGGTTGACGGAAACGTTTAACTCAGTTTAAATTTCCCAAGTAAGGTACCCAGAAAACCTCCGATTTCCATCATCCAGGCGATGCCCAAATGCACCAGCAGACCGCCCCAGATGCTACCGGTATTATAAGATACGATGCCCAAGAGCATGCCTCCAAAAAAACTGCTGATGGCTTCTCCCATCGGTTTACCTAAATGGATGGCACAATAAAAACAGGCAACCGGAACAATGCAATGCAGACCACAAATATGCAGTAGTGCCAGTATTAAAAATCCGCGGAAGAAAAATTCGATGCTTAAAAAATCGAACCCATAGCTTAATTCAAAAACAAGATATCGCCACCTTGCAGGCCAGCCACTCACTTCCATATCGCTGATCATTTTAGCTTTTGGATAGATCTGTAAAAAATCTTTTTGCGTGCTGGCCAGTGCAATCAGCGGAACCATTATCAACAACATAATGGCATAAGGCTTTAGGTTATCCAATGCTTTAGCGCCGTAAAATGGTTGATTGAGCCGGTCTTTTATAAGCCAGATAATCAATACCGGAATCAGCAATACAAATACCCGTACAATCCAGTTTATGCAATAGAGGTAAATATGTTTATCGGCTCCTGTAAAAGTTCGTAAAACCCAATTCCTGTGAAAGTCAAAATTTACACGGAAAGAAAAAAAGGCGGGCGCTAAAAAAAGGATCACCCAAAACCAGGTGTTTTTATAATAGCTGCAGTCTTTATAAAACAATAGTTGAAACAAAAAAGCTGTAGCAAATGGAAGAAAGTATAATAGATAATATCCTGCAAAACGGGCCAGTTTTATCTTGCCTCCGGCTGCGTATTTTTTTTCTAGTCCATGCCAGTAGTTAAAGTAAATTAGAAGGCCCAGCATCAAAATTATCAGTAGCAGATAAAATAGATTAAACTCCCGGTCATAATATTCTTTGATGTATTTAAATACCTTGTCCAAATAATTAAATTTTAGTCGCGTAAAGATATGTAGGCGGGAACTTAGGTTAATTAAAAACCTTCGCAGTGTTATAGAGGGTTATTGCGCATGCATTACAAGTTGGAGACCGGAAAAGACAAAGGCCCGCAAGCAATATTTCCTTTTCTCGTAGTTTATACAGTAAAGAAAACAAAAAAATGGTTGCTGGCGACCTGTGCTAGAAGTGACTTTAAATTTCTTTAACTGGTACGTTCAATGTTTTCCAAAGCAGATCTTTCAACTCTGGCAATCCCTGCCCTGTGATGGATGAAATAAAGACATGCGGAATTTTTTGTGGTAATTCCTTTGCAATGGCAGCCCTTAATTCTTCATCCAGCATGTCATTTTTGCTGATGGCAATCACGAAATCCTTTTGCAACATTTCTGCATTGTATTCCTTTAACTCGTTTACCAATATTTCAAACTCTTTTTTATGATCTGCACAGTCGGCTGGTATCAAAAACAATAAAATAGAGTTGCGTTCAATATGTCTTAAAAACCGGTGTCCCAATCCTTTTCCTTCGGCTGCACCTTCAATAATACCAGGTAAATCTGCGATACAAAAACTTTTGCCATCTCTGTAATCTACCATGCCCAATTGTGGCACAAGCGTGGTAAATGCATAGTCTGCAATTTTGGGTTTAGCAGCGGTTATTACAGATAACAAAGTTGATTTACCAGCATTTGGAAAACCTACCAATCCCACATCGGCCAGTACTTTTAATTCCAGCAGTTTCCAGCCTTCAACGCCGTCTTCACCGGGCTGGGCATATTCCGGCGCCTGGTTGGTAGCCGTTTTAAAGTTGGCATTACCCAAGCCTCCACGGCCACCTTTCACCCAAATTACTTCCTGTCCATCCTCCAAAATCTCTACTTCTTTTTGACCGGTTGCTTCATCTTTTGCGATAGTTCCCAGCGGCACTTCTATAATGATGTCTTTACCAAACCTGCCGGTACTGTTATTTTTGCTGCCGCTTTCGCCATCTTCGGCCAGTACATTTTTATAATACCGTAAGTGTAAGAGTGTCCACAATTGCGAGCTGCCTCTTAAAATAATATGAGCACCACGACCTCCATCTCCACCATCTGGTCCGGCCATGGCATTGTATTTTGTACGCATAAAATGCCTGCTGCCAGGGCCTCCATGGCCGCTACGACAAAAAATTCTGATGTAATCTATGAAGTTTGATTTTTCCATTTCGGGGGCAAAGGTCGTGTTTTTTGGCTTCTTTGGCCTATAAAGAATATACGGGAAATGAATGATATCTAATACTCGAGACTGTTGTTGGGTGCATTTCAAATTGACGCTCTCGATTCCGGTCGCTGAAGACACCGACCGGGGCTGAGCCGTGGTTGGTGTCATCAACCACCTGCGGCAGCGTCAATTTGAAATGCACCCCTGTTGCTCAGCTCTTAATTAGTACTTTTTTTGTACGAAAACAAGTGCCTTTAAACAATGCCACAATATGATTTTTTTGGTTGCTGATCGTAATTTGGTAAAGCCCGGTTGACAGGCCGTTGTGCATTTCTTTAGCCTCGGCAATCAGTACATCACCTACATGCACCGGTTTTATAAAGTTGATGGAGGTATCCAACGCAACTGATAAAACATTGCGGTTATTACAGGCAAAAGCAAAGCAACTATCGGCAAAAGAAAACGGAATGCCGCCATGTACAATGCCTAATCCGTTGATCATTTCAGTGCGTACGTTCATTCTTATTTTACAGTAGCCTTCTGAAATGTCCAATATTTCTATACCAAGCCATTGGCTGAAGAGGTCGTTTTGCATTACATGTGTGATTACTTTGGCGGCAAATAAATCATTTTCTGTTTTCATCCTTTAAAAATTTAAAATATTTTCCTGATGGTTTAAGTAGTATTTATTCACCCGTAAACAACGGTGGTCTTTTTTCAATAAATGATTGTACGCCCTCGTTGAAATCTTTAGTATGTGCTGCCAAAAACTGTAGTTCGTCTTCCGTTTTCAATTGTGCTTCCAGCGAATTGTTGAGCGAAGCATTTAAAGCCAGTTTTGTGTAAGCCATGGCTTTGGTGGGCATTTGAGCAAGTGTCTCCGCAATTTTAATACTCTCTGTCTTAAAGTTTTCATCTGCAAATACTTTATAGATCATACCCATTCGCTCTGCTTCGGTTGCGCTTATTTTATCGCCAAGCATCATTAAGGCGCTTGCTTTTTGAAAGCCAACCAAACGAGGCAAAGTAAAGGTGCCTCCACTATCAGGTATCAATCCAATTTTACTAAATGCCTGAATAAAAGATGCAGATGCAGTGGCAACTACAATGTCGCAACACAGCGCAATGTTTGCGCCAGCCCCTGCTGCTACCCCATTCACTGCGCATATCACCGGCTTTTCAATATTTCGGATCCGGGTTATGATGGGGTTATAATGTTCGGATAAAATTATTTCAAATCCCGGTGGATTCTCACCTACCAATTCCCCAAGATCCTGCCCGGCACAAAATGCTTTTCCATTGCCTGTCAGGTAAATGGCACGAATGTTTTTATCCGCTGCACAATCATCCAATAAACTTTGTAGCATCAAAGCCATCGCACGGTCAAAGGCATTGAATTTTTCAGGACGGTTAAGGGTGATGAAGGCGATGGACTCTTTTTTTTCAAACAAAATGTAAGACATAGAGATTATTTTTTAGGCTAAATCGATTGGACTAATTGATATTTTTTAAATTTAATGACATTTAAAATAGTCAAACGGTTCCATGCAATCTTCGCACTGGTACAAAGCCTTGCATGCCGTAGATCCAAATTGGCTGATCAGTTTTGTATGCCAGCTATCGCACAAAGGGCACTGTATCGCTTCCGCTTCTGCAAACAGTTTGGGTTCGCACACCGCTTGGGTTAGATTGGGCGGTGCAATGCCGTAAACTTTTAGTTTTTCTTTGCCTGCTTCAGTCATCCAATCTGTCGTCCAAGCCGGAGATAAGATGCTTTTTATCACTAAGTTTTTGTACCCATGTTCTATCAATGCCAGTCTAATATTCATGGTAATCATTTCCATGGCAGGGCAGCCGGTATAGGTAGGAGTAATGGTGACTTCGATTGTGTCATTTACAATTTTTACTCCCCTTAAAATACCTAAATCTGTAATGGTAAGCACCGGGATTTCCGGATCGCAAACAGTTGATAAAAGCTGCTGGATTACCGCCAGGCTGTTTTCGTTCAAAATATTACTTTCCATTCGGTTACTAATTATTACTACTCCATCAATAAATTGTATTCAATGATCATAATTTTTCAACGTGCCTATTACCAGGTTGAATCGGGATAGGTTCTTTGCAGGTATTGCATTTCTGCCAAAATAAAGCCAAGGTGTTCAGAATGATTGCCCGTTTTTCCACCGGTTTGCATAAACGTGGTTTCCATACTTTTTGGCGATGGAAGCGCTGCGATTTCAAATATTTCGGTAATCTTTTCGGACCATTGCTGTTTTAGAGAATTCAATTCAAAGCCGATGGATGCTTTGTTTTCGTATTCGGCGGGCATAAACAATTCACCGGTATAGGGCCATAATTCCTCCAACGCATTCCGCATTCTTGCGTGGCTTTCAGTAGTTCCGTCTCCCAATCGAATTACCCACTCACTACTCCAGCGAACATGATAGGCAATTTCTTTAATAGCCTTTTCAGCAATAGCAGCCAATTGTTGGTCGCTGCTTTGCTGCAATTGTTCGAATATTAAATATTGATACTGACTAAAAAGGTATTGTCGCAAGATAGTTTGTCCCCAATCGCCATTGGGTTGTTCCACCAATAACAGGTTTTTAAATTCCCTTTCGGTTCTCAGGTAAGCCAGCGAATCTTCTGAAGCTTCTTTCAAACCTTCTGCATCATTGCCAATTTTAGTTTTGGCTGCATTTAGGTCGGTTGCTTCATTGATAATTTTTGCTGCATACTGGTAAAAATTTCTTGCCTGTCCCAGCAAGTCCAGGGAAATATTGGTGATGGCGATATCCTGTTCCAGTATTGGGCCATGGCCACACCAGGCGGTATTGCGATGAGAAAGAATGAGGATAGTGTCTGCAAGGTGCAGTAGCAAATCCTCCTTATTTTTCGAGTTAGGAGTTGACGATGAAATTTCAGTATCCATATGCTTTTCGCTGTCAATGTCGTTGGAAATATTCATAATTGATGGCGCTTGTAATTTAAAATTCGCTTCAATAATCAATTTTGGGTCATTGCTTTTTACATGTGCTTTACTTCGTCGGGTAAGTGATAAAATGTTGGATAGCGATATATCTTATCTGCTGCCGGTTCATAGAAACTGGCGGCATCATCTGGATTGCTGGCATGGATCTGTTTGCTTTCTACCACCCAGATACTTACTCCTTCTTGTCTGCGTGTGTACACATCTCTTGCATTTTCTATCGCCATTGTTGCATCTGCTGCATGCAAACTGCCGGCATGTTTATGATCCAGCCCTTGTTTGCTCCTGACAAATACTTCCCAAAGCGGCCAGTCATTCAGACTCGCTGGCGATGACTTAGCAGAAGTAGTTTCTGATGAGTTGCCGCCTGCACTATCTTCTGGTATATCACCGTAGTAGTACTTTTTTATAAAGTTAAAATTCATAAATAAGTGATTAGGTCAAGAAATCGTTATTCTATGTTTTACATATTTCAGGTTCAACGGGTTGGAATCGGGTGAAAATTTCAATATTAAACCAGTCAGCGGTATTATTTAAGCCCTGATCGATTTTTTAGCATTTCAACGGTTTTGAAGTATTGAACACCAGATTTATCAAGTTTGTATTAAGCTGCTTTTGTGTTGATGCTCTTCTTTTTTGTGGCGTAGGCCATTGCTGCGTCTCTTACCCATGCGCCATCTTTATGCGCTTTTACCCGTGCCTGCAAACGTTGTTTGTTACAAGGGCCGTTACCCTTCACCACATTCCAAAATTCTGTCCAGTTGATTGCTCCAAAATCGCACTGTTGGGTAGCTTCATTCCATTTAAGTGCCTCATCAGGCAAAGTCATGTTTAATACTTTTACCTGTAATGCAATCATATCTACAAAATTCTGCCTCAGTTCATCATTGGTTTTTCTTTTGATCTTCCACTTCATGCTTTGGTCATTGTTGGTACTTTCTGTGTCCTTCGGTCCAAACATCATCAGGCTGGGCCACCACCACCGGTTGATGGCATCCTGGCACATGGCTTTTTGTGCTGCTGTTCCCTTTGACAATACCAGCAATATTTCAAATCCCTGACGTTGGTGAAAACTTTCTTCTTTGCAAATGCGAACCAATGCCCGTGCATACGGGCCGTAAGAAGTACGACATAAAGCTACCTGGTTTAAAATTGCAGCGCCATCCACCAACCAGCCAATGGCACCCATATCTGCCCATGTAAGTGTAGGGTAATTAAAAATAGAGGAATATTTTGCTTTGCCGCTATGCAGGTCATTGATCATCTCATCCCGGGTAATTCCCAGTGTTTCTGCGGCGGAATATAAGTACAAGCCATGCCCGGCCTCATCCTGCACTTTTGCCAATAAAATGGCTTTTCTTTTTAAAGAGGGTGCCCTTGAAATCCAGTTCCCTTCAGGAAGCATGCCAACAATTTCGCTATGTGCATGCTGACTTATTTGCCTGATATTTGTTTTACGGTATGCCTCCGGCATCCAGTCTTTTGGTTCTATTTTTACTTCGTTTTCTATTTTTTGCTCAAATAAATTAGCCAGATCTTCCGTTGCCATAAAATAATTTTATAAGATAAAAATATTAAAAACTAACGACTGTTAGTTCACAAAGTTTATTCGCCCTAAACAATGAAGCAATTATTTAAATCTGAAAATGAAAAATAAGAGAATATCAATTCACGCCGTCAGCGATTGTTAGTTAAAAAATAACCTTGTTGTATAGCCAAAGCATACTTTCAATAGCAAGGTTACCATTACTTACCTGGAATCGAAATCTACTGCAACTGTTGCGGTTAATGGATGACTTTGGCAGGTGAGAATAAATCCTTTGTCAAGTTCGTCTTTTTCCAATGCATAATTAGCATCCATTTTTACTTTACCCTCCGTTAGCACTGCCCGGCATGTACAACATACACCACCTTTGCAGGCATAGGGTAAATCGGCTCCTTGTGCAAGTGCGGCGTCCAAAATACTTTCACCGTTAATTGCCAGTTCAAAATTAAAAATTCTTCCATCTAACTGGATGCTGATGTTACTTTTCAAACTCTCTGCTACATTACCTGCAGTTTGTAATTCTTCAGGTGCTTTGTTGAATGGTGTGGTAAACAATTCGAAATGTACATTTTTTTGGTCGACACCTCTTGCTTCCAAAAATTGTTTCACCTCAAAAAGCATTTCCTGAGGACCACATATAAAAGTTTCATCCATGTTTTTATAATCAACTACTTTTTGCAGTTCAAGCAGTTTGATTGCTGTAATTCTTCCAAAATTAACTGGCGAAACGGATTTTTCTCTACTTAACACATGGATTATGTTCAATCGTTCAGGATACTTGTTTTTTAAGCCAGCTAGTGCTTCAAAAAATAGGATAGAGCCTCTGTAACGATTACCAAAAACTAAAGTAAATGAACTTGCCGCTTCAGTAGCCAACGTCGTTTTAATTATTGAAATAATGGGTGTTATTCCACTTCCTGCGGCAACAGCGAGATAGTTTTTTTTATTCGAAGAAATAAGTGGCGTATTAAACTTCCCGGTGGGTGGCATTACCTCCAGTAGATCGCCAGCCTTTAGTTGCTCGTTGGCAAACGTAGAAAAGAGACCACCATCAACTTTTTTAACAGCAACACTCAACTTATTTTCAAATGGTGCAGTGCAGATTGAATAGGAGCGACGAATTTCTGTGCCATCAATGATTTTTCTTAAGGTAATATTTTGCCCGGGATTATATTGAAACAACTCAATCTGGGATTCAGGAATTTGAAAAGTAATAATAACGCAATCAGCGGTTTCTTTTTGCAATTGCTTTACTGTAAGTGGATGAAAGTGTGCAGCCATACTATTAATTTACAATGCCATTGAGCAAGTGATTTACCATGTCGTCTTCCAATACCTGTTGTGAAATATTTTTTTTATTTCTTTGCCAAAATTCAAGTCCCCGCACCGCAGACAAAATGGTCAATACTGCCACATAAGGATTAATTTTTTTTATCTCATTTTGCTGGATGCCTGTTTCTATTAGCGTAACGAGGCTCTTTTCATAGTTGCGCCGGATGCTGAGAAAATCTTCCAGGTAAGGCTCCTGCAAGTGTTTCCACTCGTGGTTGGCAACATATACTTCATCAAAGTTTTCCAGCATTGTTTTAATGTGAAAACGGATGATGGTTTCTATTTTGTTAATGGTCGGTGCTTTACTATTCTCGGTCATTTCAATCTGCACGGTAAATTTATTCCCTACTTTAAAGCAAATTTCCTGCAGCAATTCACTTTTTGATAAGATATGATTGTATAAACTCGGGGCTTCCACACCAAGTGCTTCTGCAAGCTCTCTCATGGAAGTGGATTTGTAACTTTTTGTTTTAAAAAGCAAGGCAGCCTTTTCTATGATTACTTCTTTTTTGGTGTTATTTTTTTGAGTTAATATTTTAGCCATGAAAGGAATTGGTTTCAGCAAAACTAACATTTATTAGTTTTTAATGATTTTTTAATGAACTCTTATTTTTAGTGAAAAATGGTTGATTCGCTTTTCTCCCAAATTAATAGTCCAATATCATCCTTACTCAATGGCATACTGAAATGACATTCAGGATATATTTGATAGGTTTTAATCTGTAATTTAGCCATTCAAAAGAACGCATTATGCAGTTGAAAACTGTCGAAAAAGTAGCCAGTATATCCGCAGAGGATTTTAGGAAAAGTTATTACGATGTAAAGAAGCCCTTGGTGATTACAGGGCTCGCCGGGGAATGGCCTGCATTGGAAAAATGGAATTGGGATTATTTTATAAATGCCGTGGGTGAAACTGAAGTAGGGGTTTATAATAACATCAAGAGTGATGCCTATACTCCCATCAATACGGCGGATGAGTATATGAAGTTTGGCGAATATTTAAGAATGGTAAAAGATGGTCCGATTGAGCTTAGGATTTTCCTATTTAATATATTTCAGCATGCTCCTGGTCTGGTAAACGACTTTTTATGGCCTGAACATTTGATGAAGGGCTTTGTAAAAAAATATCCAATGCTTTTTGTTGGCGGAAAGGGGTCAATAACCCATATGCATTTTGATATTGATATGAGTCATATTCTTCATACCCAATTTATCGGGAAAAAGCGGGTATTGTTATTTCCTCATGAAGAGCAATTTAAACTTTATCGTAAACCGTGGGAAGTGCTTAGTGTAGCGGATTATACGCATTATCATGAAAGCTTTGATTACGATGGATTTCCTGCTGCAAAACTTGCAAAGGGATATGAAGTAATTTTGGAACATGGCGATACCTTGTTTATGCCGGCCGGTTTTTGGCATCACATGGAGTATATAGAGAGTGGGTTTGCAATGAGTTTGAGGGCCATGCAAAACGACCTGGGTGGTAAATTGGATGGAGCCTGGAAGCTGTTTGGAATGAGAAGTATAGATACCTTAATGAAAAAGACACTACCCCAGTGGTGGTACAATCGAAAAAGAACCAGGTTATATATAATGGCTTCAAACGAAATTAATAGAGCGGAAAAATTATTGTAAAAAAAAATCATATTTGTTAAAGAAAAATACTAATTTTACAATCTGCTCAATATTTAGTTTCCTACAATCTTAATGAAAGCCCATCCCGATAGTTTTGTCTATTCTGTGTGTTGTTAATTTTCGAAAAAATATATCCTTATAAAAATATCATCAA
The DNA here is from genome assembly GCA_041740215.1 of Ferruginibacter sp. Lineage (GTDB taxonomy): Bacteria > Bacteroidota > Bacteroidia > Chitinophagales > Chitinophagaceae > Ferruginibacter. The sequence goes on along the minus strand of JBGSMI010000215.1, from coordinate 15,909 downwards.
ACTTTTTTCTTGTGGTTTCAGAGGTAAGCAAGGCCGGAGATTTTTATCTCTGGCCACTCTTTTTTTAGGTATCTGGAACGCCCTGTATGGTTGTATTTAACCCAGTACTTTCTTTAATTATTCTAATTAGATGTTTTGGAAAATACGGTTTTGCTTGTGCCTAAAACAATCGATTATGCTATGGCCTTGTTCAAAAAATCGATCATGGGTTTCATTGTCTCAAATACCTTTGCAATATCTTTCACCAGCGTCTTACTTTGTAACGCCTCATCGTTAAAAGGGGTGCTTACAATGAAATGCTTCATCTTAAGATAAGTGATGGCAGGGTTATTTTCGTCATAGCCTTTTGGTGGCCTAACCAAAGACTCCATTCCATCTACGCCTTCGGGAAAATATTTTTTAAACGATTTGTTTTGAAGAATTCTTTTCCACTCATTAAAACTATAATCTATTTCCTGTCTTATATTGGCTAATTCTGGGGGTGTCGGACTGTAAAACCCTCCTGCAGCGTAACTTTTTCCAGGTTCACAATGAAAGTAATAACCGGCAGCGCTTACCTTTTTGCCCCCTTTGCTAAAATAGGCTGCCATATTCGTTTTGTAAGGACTTTTATTCTTACTGAAACGCACATCCCGATTGATGCGAAACGTACAATCTTTTACTGCCAGGTTTCCGATGGGTTCATCAAATTTTGTGATGGCAGGTATCAGATCGGTAACCATATTTTGCAGGTCGGTTTTGGCTGCTTCATATTTGTTTCGGTTTAACTCAAACCACGGCCTGTTGTTATTTTTTTCGAGGTCTTTTAAAAATTTGATGGTTGTTAATTGTAGCATATTGTTTGTTTACTTAACTTGTTAACCAATAAAAAAGGAATTGGTTTAAGCGACCAATTCCTTTTATTTATTTTTGATCTTTGTTTATTTTACTTTCCCCCAGTTTTCTCCACTCTTTATTCTATAAAGCGTCATTTCGCTCACCTTATATTTCGCCGCCATTTGTTTATAAGTTAGCTTTCGACTTGGGCTTTTAATAGCCTCCTTGATAGATCTAACCTGTATAATGTTTAATTTAAGTCCTTCGGTTTTATTGGCCTGTCGTTCTTTGTAGGCGATTTTCTTTGGACTATTTTGTTGGTGACGTCCTACTTCTTCCAAGGTTGCCCATTTGAGATTTGTATAATTATTGTCTTTTTTTTTATGATTGATATGAATGACGTATTTATACTTTGCAGAAGACTTCTTGCAATACAGTTTTGCGATTTCCCGGTGTAGGTAAATCGTACCGTTACCATTTTCCAAATGAAGATTCAATGTTCGGTATCCTGAAGTAAGAGAACCGTTTAAAATTTTCCCATCTTCCAATAAATTTTCATTATAACTAGCCGCACGGCCGGTAGAAGAAACTGCATATTTTTTTCGTAGCTGCGTTTGACCGGTAAACTGAAGCGGTTTCCAGGTTTCGCCAGAGATTTTTTTAATCATATCCGTAAGATTTAAACCGGCAATTGTACATACAAACTATATTGTAGGCACGAAAATTTGTTTGAATAGAAATCTTATACTTAAATATAAAAAGAAATTGGTTAAACAGGTAACATTTTTATGAAATCCTCTTCGGTAATTATTTTGATGGACTGAATTTTTTTCGCTTTTTCCAGTTTACTTCCGGCATCTTCACCCACTACAAGGTAGTTAAGCTTACTACTAACGCCACTTACTATTTTGCCACCGTTTTTTTCAACTAATTCCTCTGCATCGCTTCTTTTTAATTTCACCATACTACCTGTAAATAGAAATGTTTGTCCGGCTAGGGTATCGCTTACATTTACTTGTTTCTTCTGATTCTTAAGTGAGATACCCAATTCCTCTAGTTTTTCGAGCATTAGTAAGTTGTCGATATCATGGAAAAACCTATAAATGCTTGCAGCAACTTTTACACCAACGTCCTCCAGATTTTGTAATTGTTCTTCAGTAAAGTCTTTGAAGTCCAGTAAATGGTTGACAACATTTGCCAAGGTCTTGGCTGTGTTTTCTCCGCAATAACGAATGCCCAGGCCATAAATTAACCGGTGCAATGGCTGCGATTTAGAACTTTCAATGGCTGTTTTTAAATTATCAATTGATTTTTTGCCAAAGCCCTCCAATTGAGCGATTGCATCAAAATCAATGCTGTAAATACCTGGCACGTCTTTTACAACGCCAAGGGCATAAAATTTGCGAACATTGGCTTCGCCGAAATTTTTTATATCCATCGCATCTTTACTTACAAAATGGATAATCCGTTCCACTACCTGTGCTTCGCAATTGATATTAATGCAACGCCAAACTGCCTCTCCATCCGGTTTAAATAGTTGATGCTGGCAAACAGGACATTTAGTTGGAAATTCAATCGCTTTTTCTTCGCCCGTTCTTAATTCAGGAAACGATTTTACAATCTGCGGAATCACATCGCCACTGCGTTCAATCAAAATCGCATCGCCCAGCATCAGGTTTTTATCTTTAATGTACTCTTCATTGTGAATTGAAATACTTGTTACTGTAACCCCGCCAACCTGTACCGCAGCAATTTTAGCCACAGGCGTTACAGCGCCAGTCCTTCCTACCTGAAATTCTACACCCAACAGTTTACTTGTACCCTGTCTCGCTTTAAATTTGAAAGCAATTGCCCAACGGGGATGGTGAGATGTCATTCCTAGTTTTTCCTGTAGGTTCAGGTCATTCACCTTTATCACCATCCCATCAATCTCATAGGGAAGTCCATCTCTTTTTGCTTCAAATTCTGATACATATTGAATCACACCAGTTAGTCCCTTTAAGACTTTCATCTCGTTCTTCGGACTTCTGAAGCCAAGCTCCCAAAGCATTTCAAGCATGCCCGAATGCGTAAGGGGCTGTTTTAAATGATGTATACTTTCTTTGGTTGTTAGATAACTAACATGGTATAAAAACACCTCCAGATTTCTGCGACCGACTTCAGCCGTGTCCTTCATGCGTAAAGAACCAGCCGCTGCATTTCTCGGATTGGCAAATGGAGGAATGCCTTCTTCCATTAATTTATCGTTGTAAGCTTTAAAATTATTTTTATTGATCAATACTTCTCCCCGCATCTCTATCTGGTCAATTCCATATGCGCTAAATTTTGCTGAAAGCGGTATAGATTTTATCTGTTTTGTGTTAAGGGTAATTTCGTCACCTACAACGCCATCACCTCTGGTTGCTGATCGAACCAGTAAATCATTTTCGTAGATTACGGAAATGCTGGCTCCGTCAAATTTTGGCTCCACACAATATTCAATTTCTTCCAGACGGGAAAGATCCCTTGCTTTTCTATCCCAGTCCAGCAGGTCGTCGGCATTATATGAATTTTCAAGCGACAACATCGGAACAAGGTGCTCAACTTTCGAAAAATCATTTACTAAACCCGAACCAACTCTTTGGGTAGGAGAATCTTTTGTAATCATCGAAGGGTACTCCTTTTCAAATTTCTCCAAAAGTTTATATAATCCATCATATTCCGGATCGCTAATGAGCGGGTCATTTTGAACATAATATCGATATTCATGAAAACGAAGTACATCCCGCAAATCTTCAATTTCATCAATGACCGCTTTCCCCGGCTGATTTGAGTTGGCGGAAACTAACCATTCAGCAGTTTTTTGCTGTAGTATTTTTGTTTTTTCTAGTAGATTCATACGTGTTTTACTGCTTCAAAGTTAAAAATTATGAAGACATGGTTCTTTTATTTTGAAATGCCAAAGCGAAATCAAATTTATACTGCTTTGTAGCGTAAAGATAAATACACCTGAAGAGCCCAGTCTGAAAAAATGTTTCCAGAATATTTCGGAGAAAATAAATCATAAGATAAGGTTTGCCTAAACAGAAGACTTTACAATATCCGTTGATAACATTAACAGAAATGCAGGCTGAAATACAGGACTTTAATAAATAAATACAATCATTACTAAAGAACAGCACCACGCAAATTAAGCAGTCTTGTAAAATGAATGCTATTGTGAGGCACTGGTTAATTTTTTGGCTATCAATCAGGGCAAATGTTAAAAGATGAGACCATTCTAATGATGACTTCATAAACAAATTTTTTCTTTTTGAAAGAATGTGTTTATTTTACACATTAAATTTTGCTATATGAAGAAATGTCTCACGTTGCTGTGTACCCTGTTTTCGATTATTTCGTTACAAGCTCAATTGCTTTCCTGGGCGCCTCAATTTCCATCTGATAATGCTCCGTTAACCATAACAGTAGATGCGACAAAAGGTAACCAGGGATTACTGGGATTTACAGGCACAGTTTACATGCACCTCGGCGTAGTAACTAATTTAAGCACGGATAATGCGAGATGGAGATATACGCCCACTACCTGGGCAACTACGACAGCCCCGGTGGCAACATCACTGGGAAATAATAAATGGTCGTTTACAATTAATAATCCACGAGCATACTTTAATGCTGGCGCAGGTGGTGTGCCAGTTGGTGAAACCATTTTAAAACTCGGATTTCTTTTCAGAGATGCTGCCGGAAATCTTGCACAACGAAATGCCGATGGCAGCGATATGTTTGTACCCATATTTGCTACCGGGGGAAATTATATACATTTTACCCAACCTTTTATTATTCCCACTTTTAATTTGTCGAATGAAGCAGTCACTACAACGGTTGGCCAATCGGTGCCGGTAACTGCAATTGCATCTAACGCTGCTGGTACTTTAAACCTTTACTTTAACGGAACCAAAATAGCTGGGCCAATCACTGGTGCCGCATCAATTTCCGGTAGCCCGGCGATTGTAGCCGCAGGCGAACAAAAAATAATCGCAGAGTTGATTGTGGCAGACATCAGTTATTACGATACCGTCCAGTTTTATTTACCTCCCCCAAACACCACACTGGAGCTACCTTCCGGTGTAAAAGAAGGAATTAATTACTGGCCGGGTTGCGACTCTGTAACCCTTGTATTGTATGCACCCAATAAATTGAATGCAGTTGTTTTAGGTGATTTCCCAAACAGCAACTGGGCTGCTCAAAGCCAGTTTCAAATGAACAAAACGCCAGATGGTAACTACTACTGGTTAACGATTCATGGCCTTACCGGAGGGGTAGAGTATGCCTATCAGTACCTGGTAGACAATGCCATTTATATTGCAGATCCTTATTCGGAAAAAATACTTGATCCGTGGAACGATCCGTTTATACCGGCTGCGACATATCCTGGTCTTAAGCCATATCCGGTTAATCAGAATGTATCGGCTAATACCAACGGTTTTGTCAGCGTGTTGCAGACTTGCAGCACACCGTATAAATGGCAGGTAACGAATTTTGTGAAGCCCGATAAGCGAAATCTAATCACTTATGAATTACTGGTCCGTGATTTTGGAGATGCCCGCAATTATCAGATGCTGATAGATACCATGAGTTATTTTAAAAGACTCGGTATAAATGCCATTGAATTAATGCCGGTAAATGAATTTAGCGGAAATGATAGCTGGGGCTATAATCCTACGTTTTACCTGGCACTTGATAAGGCTTATGGTACAAAAGATAAGTTTAAAGAGTTTGTTGATTTGTGTCATAAAAATGGGATAGCGGTAATATTGGACGTTGTGTATAACCAGTTAGATGCGTTCAATACTCCTCAGGGAAAATTGTATTGGGATGCTGCAAATGGCAGGCCTGCGGCCAATAACCCATGGCTGAATACTCAGGCTCCACATCCTTACAGTGTATTTGACGATCTAAATCATACTTCTGTGGCCACTCAGTATTTGGTAAAAAGAGCATTGGAGTATTGGATAACAGAATATAAAATAGATGGATACCGGCTTGATCTTGCCAAAGGATTTACACAAACAGTTTCCAATGAAACCACTGTGGAAGATAAGGACCAGAGCCGGATTGATAATCTTTTCCGGTATTACAATCATATTGTACCCATGTTTCCCGGCACCTACATGATCCTTGAATTTTTGGGTACTCAATACCAGGAGGAGCAGCAATATTCATTCATGGGATTTTTGCTTTGGGGGAATAATAATCATACCTACAACCAGAATACGATGGGGTATAGTTCTAATTCAGATTTTTCTAAAATAGTGTACAACAGTCCCCAGCAAAAGTTTTTTACGCCGGCTGGAATGGGGTATATGGAGAGTCATGATGAAGAAAGGCTGATGGTGAAAAACTTGCAATTTGGTAACAGCTCCGGCGACTATAACGTTAAAAACCTGGCAACAGCCCTTGATAGGCAAGCTGCCGCTGCAGCCGTTTTCTTTACCGTTCCGGGGCCAAAGTTGATGTGGCAGTTTGGTGAAAGAGGATATGATACATCCATAAATTTTAACGGAAGAACAGGCACCAAGCCGCCTCTTTGGAATTATATGGCGGATCCAAACCGGCTTAAATTATTTAATAACTATGCTCAATTGATCAATCTGCGACTTTCAAATCCTGCTGTCTTTAATAGTACCAGTTTCTCCTATAATTTCTTTGATAATGCCGGGCTGTTCAAGCGATTTCAGATAGCTGATCCCGCTGCCAATGGAATGCAGGTTACCGTGATCGCAAACTTTGATGTGGTAGAACAAACAAGAAGTGTTACTTTTCAAAAAGCGGGCGATTGGTATAATTATTTAAGTAATGGTAATTCAACAGGTATTAATGGTCCGGGAAAAAGCACTTTCAATATTGGAGCATTAACTCAGAGCATAACGCTGGCGCCAGGCGAATACCATGTGTACATATATCAACCATCTACCGTATATTCATTCATTGGTAATGGAAATTGGACAGATGCTTCCAACTGGAGCTATAACAGAATTCCCCCAACACCATTGCCATCTGGTTCAGAAATATTGGTGAGTCCGCAATCGGGCGGTGAGTGTGTTTTAAATACGCCCCAAAATATTGCTACGGGTGCTAAATTTACAGTGGTAGCGGGTAAAAATTTTAGAATTCCGCTCAACCTTACGAATCAATGATAAACAGTAGCATGGTAAAAGAACAAAAAGCAGATCAGGCTAAGCCTACTAAATCATTGCAGGTTATTCAGTCTGAAGTGGAAAATACCAATCGGATTGCATTGTCTGTAGATTGTATCATTTTTGGTTTTGACGAGGCTAAATTGAAGGTGTTACTCATCAGGAGTGATTTGAAAAAATATTCCAGTAAGTGGTCATTATTGGGCGATCTGGTATTTCCGAGTGAAGACCTGGATGCTGCAGCTTACCGCATCTTGAAACAACGAACCGGATTGAATGATGTTTATCTTGAACAGGTGAGCACTTTTGGAACGGTAAACAGACATCCAGCGGGCAGAGTAGTAACGGTAGCGTATTGTTCGCTCATCAATGTTCAACACCATAAATTAAATATACTCGACAATGAATTGCATTGGCACGATGTAAAAAATGTTACAGAGTTGGCATTTGATCACCAACAAATTTTTGATACATGCCTTCAGCAGTTGCAAAAAAGGGTACAGGAACATCCGCTAGGGTTTAATTTATTGCCGAAAAAATTCTCGTTAAGGGACCTTCAAAATTTATACGAGGCAATTTTAGACATTAAACTTGACAGGCGAAATTTCCGGAAAAAGTTTTTCTCTATGGATTTTTTAATTGATCTGGATGAAATGGAAACGGATGTTTCTCATCGCCCCGGAAAACTGTACAAATTTGATTATGAGAAATATGAAAAGCGTAAAAAGAAGTTTGCGGGCATAGATTTTTAGTTTAAATGCTTTTATTCTTTTTGAATGCAGCGAATCTTAATAGTCTTCGCTCATTATATAGTAGTGTATTTTAAGTCTGATGTTGGTTAAAATATTTCATTAAAATTCTTTAACAAATATTTTAACTTTCAAAAAAACATCTTATATTGTGTAACTTTTACACATTTGATTGTGTAAAATATACACTATAAATAAAAAACCTTTATTTTACAAACGATAATGGTTGTTATATGAAATAAAACGAAAATGCTTTCTTGTTAAGAGTTACTTTTTATTATAGTTAAATTGTTACTTTCCAACACCTTACGTTTTTGCCAATATTTCCCCGGCCATTTTAAAAAGAAAAATTTCACAAATGAAAAAGAACATGCAAAGGCTTTGCAAGCTTGTCATGCAAACGATTGCGTTCCTGTTTCTGTCTATGGCAGCAACTGCGCAAAATGTAATTTCCGGAAAAGTGACCGACTCAAAAGATGATTCACCGTTACAGGGTGTAACGGTGAAAGTGAAGGGAGCCGGTACCGGAACTCAAACACTCAGCGATGGCACCTTCAAATTAAACGTATCGGTAAATGCTACTATTTTGGTATTTTCTTCCATTGGTTTTGGAAGTAAAGAAGTTCCAATAACAGCCACTGCTATCAACGTAAGCCTTGAAGCTGTGAGCCAGCAAATGAACGAAGTAGTGGTGATTGGTTATGGAACTGCCAGGAAAAAAGATCTGACCGGCTCCATGACAGCTATCTCTTCAAAAGATTTTCAAAAAGGCGTTATTACTACCCCGGAACAATTGATATTGGGTAAAGTAGCGGGTGTTAACATTACTTCCAATGGCGGTGCGCCTGGCGCCGGTAGTACTATAAGAATTCGGGGTGGCGCTTCATTGAGCGCCAGCAATGACCCATTAATCATTATTGATGGGGTACAATTAAGTGGTTTAGGTAATGGACCCAACCAACCTGGAAGTATTGCAGGATCTGCCAGCGCATTATCACTTATCAATCCGAATGACATTGAAACTTTTACCATCTTAAAAGACGCATCCGCTGCGGCAATTTATGGTTCAAGGGCTTCCAACGGAGTTATTATTATTACAACCAAAAAGGGAAGAAGTGGCAAAGCCGCTTTTACATTTAATACCCAGGTTTCTGTAGGAAAAATAACAAAGAAGATTGATGTACTTTCTCCGGAAGAATTTAGGGCTTATGTAAACACTAACGGTACAACAGCCCAGAAAGCACTAATGGGAACAGCAAGTACAGACTGGCAGGATGAAGTTTACCAGGCAGCTTTAGGAACAGATAATAACCTGAGTGTGAGTGGCGGGTTAACAGGAAAGTTCAAAATGCCATACCGGGTTTCTGTTGGATATCTTAACCAGAATGGTGTTTTGAGAACCGGCAACCTGCAAAGGGTATCAACGGGTATCAACCTGAGTCCAACGTTTCTTGACAATCATTTAAAAGTAGATATTAATGTAAAGGCTTCCAATAGCAAGAGCCGATTTGCTGACCAGGGCGCAATAGGTGCAGCCGTAAGTTTTGATCCTACGCATCCTGTACGGACGAACAGCCCCAGGTTTGGCGGTTATTTTGAATGGCTAGATCCTTCGGCTGCAAATGGTTTAAGGGGCCTTGCACCGAGTAATCCGGTAAGTTTATTGTTGGAGCGTGAAGATAACAGCAGCGTAAACAGGAGCGTAGGTAATATCCAGGTTGATTATAAGTTTCACTTTCTGCCGGAATTAAGAGCGAATGTAAATGTGGGTTACGATGTGGCAAAGGGTTCAGGAACCATTTTTGTAAATGATAGCGTAAAATCTCAATATAGAAGGGATGTAGATGCAGGCGGAGTAAGAAAGGGTGGCATCAACAATACTTACCTGCAAAAAATTGATAATAAGCTGCTGGAATTTTACCTGAACTATGCAAAAGACCTTCGCGGCATCAGGAGCAGGGTAGATGTGACAGCAGGTTACGGATTTTACGACAATGCCTACAACAATTTCAGCTATGCAGACTTTTTTGTAGATGGCAGCAAAAGGGTCAATTCTGATCCGCTTTTTGCTACCGATAAACCACAGAATAGGCTGGTCTCAGTTTATGGAAGGGTTAATTACACCTTTAATCAAAAATATATACTTACCATAAATGCCAGAACTGATGGTTCTTCAAGGCTAAACCCAGATAACAGGTGGATTACTTATCATTCCGAAGCATTTGCATGGCGGATAAAGGATGAAGCATTTCTGAAAAATAACAAAACCATCTCTGATTTAAAATTGAGGATTGGTTATGGTATTACGGGTCAACAGGATGGTATCAGTAACTATTCTTATTTAGCCAATTACGGTATCAGTAATAATACGGCACAGTATCAATTTGGGGATACCTATTATAATATGTTCCGCCCGGTAGCTTACAATGCCAATCTAAAGTGGGAGCAAACTGCCACTTCAAATATTGGAATTGACTTTGGATTGTTTGATAACCGCATTACGGGAGGACTGGATTTTTATCTTAAAAAAACAAAGGATTTGTTGAACGATGTTAACCAGTCTGCTGGTACCAATTTTGCACCAATCGTTTTATCGAATGTGGGCAATATGGAAAACAAGGGTGTTGAATTTACCCTAAACACACAACCTGTTCGTACCAAAGACCTAACCGTGGATTTTGGGTTCAATGCAACTTACAACCGCAACAGGATAACTAAGCTAACATTTACTGAAGATCCAACTTATCCCGGACAACGTTTTGGAGGTATATCCGGGGGTACCGGTAACAGCGTGTTGATTAATTCAGTTGGCTTTAACAGAGGAGCGTTTTATGTTTATCAGCAGGTATATGATGAAGCAGGCAAACCAATCGAAAATCTTTTTGAAGACAGGGACAGAGATGGGCAGATAACCGATAAAGACCTTTACAGGTACAAAAGCGCTAACCCGGATGTGTTCTTAGGGTTTAATAGCAGCGCAACCTACAAAAAATGGAATGCAGGTTTTGTAATGCGGGCTAGCCTTGGAAACTATATGTACAATAACGTATTCTCCAGCACAGGCATCCAGCGCAATATCATTAACCCCCTTAATTTTTTAAGCAACGGCTCTAAAAACATTCTGGAATCTGGCTTTACTGGTGCCGGGTCAAGTTTTTTTCAATCTGATTATTATATACAAAATGCTTCCTTTCTCCGGATGGACAATATAAATCTTGGCTACGATATCGGAAAGGTATTCAACGAAAAGGCTACGCTTCGTCTAAACGCCAACGTGCAGAATGTATTTGTAATTACAAAGTACAAAGGTGCTGACCCCGAAATTAATGGTGGCATTGATAACAATTTTTATCCAAGACCAAGAACTTTTGTATTTGGATTGAACCTTGATTTTTAATAAACGTTAATAAAAAGAATAAAATTCTCAATATGAAAAAGTATATCATTCGGATACCTGCAATAATGCTGTTGTTTGCTGCAGTTTTGGTATCCTGCACAAAAAAGTTAGATCTTTTCCCTCAGAACGACGTTACTTCTGAGGTTGTTTATTCTACTGCACTGGGTTATAAACAATCGTTGGCAAAAATTTATGGCTCCATGGCGTTAACAGGTAACCAGGGGCCAACAGGACAGGCAGATGTATTTTTCCCGGGTAGCGATGAAGGAGGGAATGCTGACTTTTTCAGGTCGTTGTGGAAAGCACAGGAATTAAGTACCGATGAAGCAGTGATAGCCTGGGGCGATGCAGGTATACAGGATTTTCACAACATGAACTGGACACCTTCTAACCAATTTTTAACAGGGGTCTATTACAAATCGCTTTACCAGATAACGCTCGTAAATGAATTTTTACGCCAATCGTCAGATGGTAAATTAGCAGATCGAAATATATCGGCTGCCGATGCAGACGATATTCGCAAATACCGTTCTGAAGTAAGGTTTTTAAGAGCTTTTCAATATACTGTTTTAATGGATTTATTTGGTAATCCCCCTTTTGTAACAGAAGATAATGTAATTGGTGGACCAAACCCGCCACAGATTTTAAGAAAGGACCTTTTCGCTTACGTGGAATCTGAATTAAAAGCGATCGAAACTACATTACCGGCGGCTCGTGCCAACGAGTATGGCCGTGCCGACCAGGCTGCCGCATGGGCATTGCTGGCACGCATTTACTTAAATGCCGAGGTTTATGCCGGGGCTCCCAAATATGCAGAAGCGATCACCTATTCTAAAAAAGTAATTGATGCTGGTTATACGTTATCGGCCAATTACCGCCAGTTGATGCTGGCTGACAATCATTTGAATAAAAATGAGTTTATCCTTACCATTAATTATGATGGGGCTAAAACCCAGGGTTTTGGTGGTACTACATTTTTAACCCATGCCTCTATAGGTGGAAGTATCAGTGCTGCCAGTGCAGGTGTAAACAGTGGATGGGGCGGGCTTAGAACGACCAAAGCATTTGTACAAAAATTTGCCGACCCATCCGGTAATACGGATAAGCGGGCACAGTTTTATGTGAATGGGCAGAATCTTGAAATAGCAACGCAAACAACTTTTACTGAAGGGTATGCAATCAGAAAATACCTTAATATAACCCGTACAGGTATTGCCGGGAAAAATGATGTATTTGTAGATATTGACATGCCACTTTTCCGCTTGCCGGAAATGTACCTGATCTATGCAGAGGCAGTAAAAAGAGGAGGTACCGGTGGCGATGCAACCCAGGCATTGGCCTATATGAATGCGTTGCGTGTAAGGGCTTATGGCAATACGTCCGGTAATATCAATTCAGTCGATCTAACCCTCCAGTTTATTTTAGATGAAAGGGCACGTGAACTATATTGGGAAGGGTTTCGCCGCACAGACCTGATCCGGTATAAGCAATTTACTGAAGGTTCATATCTATGGCCATGGAAAGGGGGCGTTCCGGGTGGCACATCCAAATCAAGTGATCTAAATATTTTCCCTTTGCCCTCGTCTGATATTAATGCGAACACCAACCTTGTTCAAAACAAGGGGTATTAATTTATAATTTTTAAAAAAAATAGGTATGAAAAATTTATTTAAAATGTTTGTTGGATTCTGCCTGGTAGCCTTTGCCATCTCATCTTGTAAAAAGGATGAAAAGAGGATTGTTTTCCAAAAAGGATCCGCTCCGGTTCTTACAGCCAACAGGTCTGCCACCATTCCGCTTTCGTTTATCACTGCTGACAATGCTGCCATAGCCTTTACCTGGACCAATCCAGACTATAAATTTACCACAGGTGTTAGTTCACAGGATGTAACCTACCTTTTGGAGGTAGACACAACAGGTGCTAATTTTACCAATCCTAAAAGAAAGCAATTAAGTATTGGCAATGAACTGTCACAGGCTTTTACACAATCACAATTCAACGATTATTTATTGAACCAGTTGGAGCTAACAGCAGCAAGGCCTCACAATATAGAAATCAGGGTCAAATCGTCTCTTGCCGGTAGTGCTGCCACAGAATTATTTTCAAATGTGTTGAAGTTCACGGTGACTCCTTATGCAATTCCTCCTAAAATAACGCCGCCTGCATCCGGGGAATTATATATCACCGGGGATGCCTTAGCAAGCTCCTGGGTCAATAATCCACCAATTTCACAAAAATTCACACGAATTTCCAATACATTTTTTACAATTAATGTGCAACTGATTGGAGGTAAATCGTACACTTTTCTGGCAAACTTTGGTTCATGGGATTTTAAGTATAGTATAAAAGATAAAAATGATCCTGCCCTAAAAGATGGAGGTGATTTTCAATGGGGGGGAAATGATATTCTTGCTCCTGACGTAAGCGGAACTTACAAAATCGAAGTCAATTTTCAAACCGGGAAGTTTTCAGTTACAAAAATATAAATAGGGCTACTGCCTGATCAAGGTATTTAGGCCTTCTACATAAAACATCACGATATAAATATCATTTTATGAATTCAATATTAAAATTTTTAACACTTGCCTGCATCGCACTCGTATTTGCTGCCTGCAATAAGGTGGATGACCTGCCTTTTTATACCAATGGAACCGCAGGCGTATTGAGTAGTTCGGTATCTACCATAGCGCTTACTGCTGCTGATGCAACTAAAGAGGTGGTGGTTTTTAACTGGACCAATCCGAAATATGCCAATGATTCCGCCAGCACAAAATACATTGTGCAGATAGATTCAACCGGAAGAAATTTTGCAAATGGTTTTTCTAAAACTGTAAATGGTGCGCTTACTACTTCTTTAACCGGAAGAGAGTTGAATGCACTTTTATTGAACTTAGGCTTTAGATTGGGCGCTGCCCATTCAGTAGATGTAAGAATGATTTCTTCTTACAAGAACAATAACGAAAGATATGTTACCAACACTATAAAGCTGATGGTGACACCGTTTGCCGATCCTTCTGTTTTAACCAGCAGCAATGCGACTGTTAAACCTGAGTTGGCAACATCTACGGTGCTGTCTAACACATTTTCATGGACAGGAGCTTTTGCAGGATACACCGGAGTTATCACTTATACGCTACAATACGATTCCGCCGGTAAAAACTTTGTGGCACCTACTGACATAGTAATAGACCAACCCTTTTTAACCAAGGGCCTAACACAGGGCGAAATGAATCAAACTGCCTTAACCTCCGGCGTTAAGGGCGGCACTACTGGTAAAGTTGAATATCGCATTAAGGCAGTAACAGCATCTGGAGCTATTGCTTACTCAAATGTTTCAAATGTTACAATTGAAAGCTATATTCCTATTTTAAGACTGTATTTGCCGGGAGGATATCAGCAAGCAACAGGTAACGGTAATAACTGGGATCCCGAAACTGCCCCTGAACTAATCAGGGATCTTCGTTCTGATGTATTCAATGATCTGTACTACACTTATATTTATTTACCAGCAGGTGCTGAATTTAAAATCACTGTTGGTCGTGCCTGGGCTGATAGCTATGGAGGTGACGGTGGAGACTTATCAAGTTCTGGTGGAAATCTTACCGTTTCATCTGCCGGATATTATAGGATAAGCGTAAACCGTAAAACGCTGAAATATGAAATCAGAGAAGGAAGAATGGGATTTGTAGGTGGTGCTACAGGAGCGGATTGGACACCTGGTAATGTATTCCCCAATTATGCCATGGGAGCTGCAGCAAACAACCTGTTTGTTGGCTTGACAGTTTTAAAAAATGGCGGATGGAAACTAATTGACAATGACAAATGGAACGATGGTGGTGGTAATCCAGATCCAAAAGATACCAGAAGCTACGGAACAGCAGGTGAGAATGGCAGCACACTTGAGATCAATGGCCCAAATTTCGCCGATATCACTGGCACACCTCTAGGAGCAAGAAAAAGAGTTATTTGGGATGGTCGTGATCCGAATAACGTAAAATATTTCATGAGTGCTGCTACCGAAATGAGGGTAGTTGGAAACGGATTAAAAGATGTTGCTGAATGGAATCCGGGTGTGTCTCCACAGATGGATTATAAAGGAAATGGTGTGTGGGAAGCTACGATACCTTTACTTGCAAATAAGGAAATTAAATTTCTTGCAGGAAACGACTGGGGAGTTTTTGATTATGAGGACAACAGTGGCGGAAGCAATTCAGTCGGAACTGCCCGTAAAATCAAATGGGAAAATGGCGATAACTTTAAAACACCAGCCGCAGCCGGAACGTATAAGATTACTTTAAATGAAAATTTACAAACGGTAACTATTACCAACTAGTAGTTATTTCGCTAGCTGGTTTAATTATAAAAAAAATGCCCGGGCAATTGCCCGGGCATTTTTTTTTACACCAAATCTATAGTTAATCGATCTTTACTAATATCGATATTCAACATAAAATTGGTTTCAACATTACCAGTTAATGTATTTAGGAATTAATTTGTCAGTTGTATTAATTTATTTGTTCAAAAAATTTACTGCAAATCAATCGTTTATAAAGGTGCGATAAAAAATAACTGTCTAATTCGTAGGAAATTAAAATATAGCCACCTACCTTCGCCGTCCATTTAAAAAAGCCATCGGGATAGCGAGGGCGTCACTTAAAAATAAACACAATGAGTAAACTACATTTCACCACCAAACATGCGAACGAGGCTACCGTTATTCACAACTGGTATGTGATTGATGGTACTAATCAAACCGTTGGACGTATGTGT
>JBGSMI010000155.1:0-13084 GCA_041740215.1 Ferruginibacter sp. | reverse complement strand
TTTCTTCAAACATTGCATCAAATCAAAAATTTGAGAAAACAGCATCTATAAAAACAAAGACATCTGAATTTGAAAAAGATGAAAACCGTTTAAAAGCAAAAGCCAAATTCTACAACGCAGTTATTCAATACGAACAAAATCTTGGACAAAAAGGAAATAGACAAATTCATTTGCTAATCGGGGTAAATCCAGTATTGTTTGACAGTCTATATATTGACCTGCAGAAAATTGGAGTTATTAAAGCAACGGAAATTACAAAGGTTGACAAAACCAATGAGTATCGACTACTAAACGCAAAGAAAACTTCTATAGAAAAAACACTTCAATCACTAAATGACTTAAAAACAAAAGGTGGACAAATCGCTGACTTTGTAGCACTCAACGACAAGATTTTAGAAATCGAAGCCAAAGCACAGGAACTTGGCGTTGAACTTGGAAACTTTGACACAGAAAATGAATTTTGTACCGTAAGACTATCAATGTACGAAGGTGCGACAGAAAAAAACATAAGCTTTGTTCGCAGAATTAAGGTTGCTTTGGAATGGACGATAAAGTACTTTGCAGTTATCGCAGTAACAACACTTGTCTTGGCATTGACAATTTTTGTCTTGATTTTAATAGTGGACAAGCTGAAAATTATTAACGCTGTAAAAAGTAAACTAAACGAGTAGAATGCACTACTGGCAACATTAACAAGAATAGCCGCAAATCCCAATTAAAAAACCCCCCATTAAAAAGATATTAACGGCTGGCTTTCGGTTATTCTTTGTTGACCGGCACCTGGCAGAATTGCTATTACAGAGACGACTGACTATGGAGGCAAAGTAGTGTATAATGAACAACAATAAGCTGCACTAAAACCCCGGGAAGACCAGGCTTTGTGGCTGAACCCGGGCGACAATTTCAATTTGACTAAAGGCGTATTTGCGCTATAAAAAAATTGCATTTTTTTTCTGTAGATCATTGCAAAACAAAGTTTCACAAAAATTGTCGCTTCGGGAAAGCAGCGTATATTAGCGCAAATACAGACGTAAGCGGCTATGCTATTTGACACTTCATTATAATTCGAGCAAGAAAGAAACCCATATTTTTTTGCTGACAAAGACAAAATATGAAACTCGACCGATACGAATTAAAAGCCGGAAGAAATTTAACCACTTTTGAATTTTTAAGCGAGGGCAAAAAAGGGGAAATTGTAAAAGTTATTCAGTTTCAGCAAATGAACATTGAAAACCTATACAACCTTGCGTTTGGAGACAAAAATTTAGACACAGGCAAACTTGACGATCAAATAATTACGGATAACGGAGACTCAGAGAAAGTACTTGCAACTGTAGTTTCTGCAATTTATGCTTTTGCAGACCGTTATCCAGAATGTTGGATTTACGCAACAGGCAGCAACGAAGCAAGGACAAGGCTTTACCGAATGGGAATCAACAAATATTTTGAAATAGTTACAGCAGACTTTGATATTATGGGGGAAAGTAGAAACGAGTGGGAATGGTATGAATTTGGGAAAGATTATCAAGCTTTTGCTGTGCGAAGAAAAAAACAGTAAATTTGAATTATGAAAACAATGCTTGAAATAAACAAAAAGAAGGTTCCTGCCGTTCGTATTGACCCTTCATTGGAAAAGTATGACAACGTTGTGTTATTTCCAGAAAAACTTGCTAAGGCAAATGAGCAACTAAAAAAATCAGGCTTCCCCAAGCTTACAAATAAGAAGCACAAGCACTAACATTAATAAGAATAGCCGTAGGTCCCAACGAAAAAGCCCCGCATTAAAAAGATATTAATGGGGGCTTGAAGTTATGCTGCAGTTGACCGACGCCAGGCACAGACTCTATTACTGAAATGAATGACTATGGAGGCAGTAGTGTATAATGGGCAACAATAAGCTGAACTAAATACGGGAAAGAACAACCTCTATGGCTGAAACGTGGCGGCAATTTCAATTTGACTTAATGCATATTTGCGCTATAAAAATAAACCTGAATTTTTTTCTGCTGAGCATTGTAAAACAAAAAATCACAAAAATCGTCGCTTCGAAAAAGCAGCGTACATTAGCGCAAATACAGACGTTATATGCCATTTTACAGATACCCTACAAATGACAAAATCTTAAGACAAAACTCACTTTTTAGTTGCACTTGACAATAACTCAATATTTTTGGTATGAAAAGTATCTAAACTTTTAAGGGTTTGAATTAAAATTTCCCTCTGTTCGACATTCATTTCAGCCATTACATCTTGAATTTTAGAAAATCCTACATAAATACTGTAAAGTTTTTCTTTTCCCGACTTTGTTAAAGTAATAATCTTTTGTCTTTTATCATCATTATTCAATTTTTCAGAAACCAAACCTTGCTTAATTAGTCGTTTAATAATCTCAATGCCCGTTGTTGACTCTATAATATTTGCTTCAATAGCCTCACGTTTTGAGCAAGACTTTTTATAATCAATATGGGATAAAATAGCAAAATCATCTTGACTTGCTAAACCATTTTCTAATAAAATAGGCTTGGTGTAGTATCTAATAAACTTGCCTAAACGCCATAACAAAAAGGCAGCTTCTGAACTTTTATAGGAGTAGTTGTGCTCTTCGGTATTACCATCAAAATAATCATCTAATGCCTTTTCATCGTTGTGAATTTCTGTTTTTTCCTTTTTCAAAAGCCAATAAGCAAAATCTTGAATGTCAGCTTTTTCACTGATTTCCATATAAATTTCCCATTCAGTAATTAAGGGCAAATATGAATTTTTATTTTTCATTTTTGATTTTAAAACAATATTGTTGTAAATTTACACCATATTTGTTTAAATAAGTTTTATTCACAAATTTAAATAATTCAAAAATGGAAAGCATTACTCAACCAGTAAGAATTGAAAATCAAACCAAAAAGATGAAATGGTGGCATTGCGTAGTCATCTTTTTAGTCGCAAATATCGTTTCATTTATTCCGGCAGGCTATAATGGCGATGAAGCATTCTATAACAATTTCATTCAACCAAGTGTTGCACCACCCGATTGGCTTTTTGCCCCAATGTGGTTTATTTTAAACGTAACATCACTAATTGGGCTGTACACAATCTCAAACCTACCAACAAACACTAAAAACAGACGTTCAATTATAATACTTGAATATGTTGCTTGGGTTTTATTTTCCATTTTTACATTTCTATATTTCTACTTAAAAAGCCCTATTCTTGGTGCTATTGACACTGTCTTAGGTTTGATAGTTGTTATTATTGTTGTGTCTATGAGTTATAAAATTTCAAAAATATCCTTTTATTGTTTTATGTTGAGGTTACTTTGGCTAATACTTGCAAGTTATGTTTCTGTTTGGGTAGCTTTAAACAACAAAGATATTTTTATGAATGTAGGTCCATTTTTAAAATAAAAGACCTGTGGAGCAAACAATTAAAACATTTTATCCAAAAAACAATGAAGATTGGCATAATTGGCTTTATATAAACCATACGACCGAGACTTCTATTTGGCTTATTTATTACAAGCAGAAATTAAATATTCCAACTGTAAAATACAGCGATGCAGTTGACAAAGCACTTTGCTTTGGTTGGATTGACAGCAAATCAAAGCCAATAGACAATCAAAAATTTATGCAATTTTTCAGCAAGCGAAAGGCAAATAGCGTTTGGTCAAAAGTTAATAAACTAAAAGTTGAGCGACTTATTAATGAAGGCAAGATGACGAAAGCAGGTTTTGAAAGTATAGAAATTGCAAAACAAAATGGCTCTTGGACAATTTTAGATGAAGCAGAAGCTCTAATAATTCCGACTGACTTAGAATGTGAATTTTCTAAACAACCTAAGGCAAAGACATATTTTTTAAGTTTAAGTAGGTCTGACAAAAGAAATATTTTACAATGGCTTGTACTTGCTAAACGGCAAGACACCCGACAAAAAAGGATAACTCAAATTGTAGAACTTGCAAACAAAAATCAGAAGCCTAAACAATTCGGTGGACAAAAAAACGGCATATAACATTCGGTTTGCTACTATGCTGGCGGACGTAATAATAATCGGCTTCAAATCGCTATCACCTTCAGCCCGGGCTCGACGTTCAATTTTCCGCTTTTCTTCATAACTTCAGTTTCGGTTTTTCAAATCGACTGCTGCTCCAGCCTGGACAAGCAATGAATTCCAGCATAGCAGCAAGCCGTCACCGTTAGCCGTAACATTATGAAACACTGTTTAATTTAAACAAAGAATGAAATCAATATCACCGAACATTTTTGTAAAAGACATTAACGAGACAATTGACTTTTACAAACAATTAGGATTTAGTTTGACTACTACAGTTCCTGAAGAAGGCGACCTCATTTTTGCAATGATGACTTGCGGAAGCGTACTATTTATGTTTCAAACTTTTGAGAGTTTGGGCGATGAACTACCAACTGTATCAAGACAAAACGGAGGTTCATTGTTGTTATATATTCAAACCAATGAGATTACGAAGTTCTTTGACCAGATTAAAGACAAAGTAAAAGTCATCAAAGGACTTGAAAAAACGTTTTACGGTGCCACTGAGTTTTCTATTGAAGATAACAATGGCTATTTGTTAACTTTCGCCGAAGATGAAAAATAAGACAAATATTAAGTTGCCGCTTACGGATAGTGAAAAAGCAAATTTGAGAAAGAATAAAATCAAAATTGCAAACATTCCCGACTTCGCAACTGACGAATTGGAAGTAATACTCAACACTACAACCAAACGAGTAAAAGAAATAGTTGCTTTGGCAGCGTTTCAAACAGTTCCGTCTATAGGAATAAAATTTGCCGAAGACCTTGTTTTTTTAGGCTATTTTTCACTTGCAGCGTTAAAAAATAAGGACGGAGCAAAACTGACAGACGAATATGAACGGAAAAAAGGTTATTGGACAGACCCGTGCGTTGAAGACCAATTTAGATTGGTAGTAAACTTTGCAAACACAAATGACACGACAAAAATGTGGTGGGACTTTACTGAAGAACGGAAAAAATACCGCATTAAAAATCGTTACCCAGCCAACAGACCTGAAAAAGCGTGGTATGAAACATTGGGATACGAACGGAAAGATAAAAAAAGCAGCAGCTAAACAGGCGGTTTGGCAATAGTGGGTCGACAGTGCTTAATTGAACATTTGTGCATATATTTAGCATCGGTGTTTAATTGAGCATTTGTGCTTTAAATGCCCCACCATCGCAAAGCCCCAAACCGTTAGCGGTAAGCAATTTGACACCAACTCATAAATAACATTGTTTAATAAACAAGACTTATGTTAAAACAGACAAACGCCATTCTATTGATTTCTTTTTTAATGACTATATCAATAGGCTTCCAGTGCGAAAAAGATTATATAGATCCTCCCAGGCAACGTTTTTTAGAGAAGGTTAATTTGGCGCCAGCGCAAAAATTATATAATGTGAATGACACAATCTGGTTAAAATATACAACTACCAATAAGACTTTTCTCGATACGATAAGCGGACGACGACTTCCCACAAATAATATAAAATTTTCGTTTGGTGCGACCCTGTTACCAAAATATCAAACACCACTTAATCCGACAGATGGATTTTGCAAATTTATATTGCCAAATAATGTAACAGCTCAATACATAACAAATCAGTCAGGAACTTCAACTTATTTCACTGTCGATTGTGATAACACTTCTGCATATAATATTCAATTGGGAATTGTTTTAAAATATCAAGGGATATATGTTTTAAATTTACCAGACGGAATAACTCTTGAGCCATGCACCAATCAAACTAATCCTTATCCCTCTGCCAGGGTTCAATTCATTTATGATTTGCCTGATTGTAATAACGACGTTTATCTTTCTATTCCTGCGACAGCAAGACAAGAATTTCCAATAGGATTTACAGAAGCCCAAATTAATTTCAAAGTAGCATATGCTTTGAAAGTCCAATAACCCACTTCCCAAAATTTTCCTATCGACAACTTTTAGAAGAACAGCCGCAAGTCCCCAAGAAAAAGCCCCGCATTAAAAAGATATTAATGGGGGCTTTAGGTTATGCTGCAGTTGACCGACGCCTGGCAGAAACTCTATTACTGAGACGACGACAATAACAACAAAATAAACAATACAAAATTTACTATTTGACTCTATATCGAAATATGTTTCTCTGACTGAAGATGAAAAGAATGCTGTAACTGCTTTGACCATTTTTCGGACAATTAAAAAGGATACAATTCTTTTAAAAGAAGGACAAAAATCTAATGAAGGATGTTTTGTTTTAAAAGGTTGTATACGGACATATTACATAATAGGCTTAGAAGAAAATACAACCGCTTTCTGCACAAAAATGGAAGGCTCGACACCTCATTGCGGTATAAACAAAGCCTCTTCCGGGTATTATACATCTTGTGTGGAAGACACAATTGTGAAATTTACAAACCCTTATATGGAAGCTGAAAGTTTTAATAAATTCCCAAAATTTGAATCGCTTTGCAGAGTTTTATCGGAAGAACTTTTAGCTACACAATAAATCAATTTTGACGAGTTTAAGACCTCTTTACGTGAACAACGATACCTAAACCTACTACAAAAAAGACCGGACTTATTCAACGTGTGCCACAACACCAACTAGCGAGTTATTTAGGCATAAAGCCGCAATCATTAAGCAGACTAAGAGCAAGAATTCTTGAAAAAAAACGCTAACACGTATTTCTTAACTTAAGTGAACGAGCTTAAGCTTATTGCCAATCTACTTTTGCAGTATCATTTAACAATAAAAAAAGATATGCAAAAGAAAATTTTATGGATTGGACTTGTCATTGTGTTGGCAAGCAGTTTACACCTGAATGCACAAAATTCCAAAAAAGACAGCACCTATAAAAAGTGGTATATTGGGAGTTCACTCTTGATGTTAGGAAATTTTGCTAAAGTAAACAACCCTGAGTATGTACAATTAAATGTTGGATATAGGATAACCCCTAAAGATGTTGTTTCCTTTGAATTTAAAAGATCCATTTACTCCTGGCCAATAGGTATCCCTTTTGGATCATCATCATTTGATGCACCAGGGAAAAACTATCCCGGACATGCCCGTATACTTGCACCTACTATAGGATACCAACGTTTTTGGTGGAAAGGAGTTTATACATCGGTTTATGCATTAAATGCTTTTGAAAAATATATAGACGAGAATAAAAAAAAGATTGGAAATGGATATACGTTATATCTGAACTTCCATTTGGGTTACCAGTTTAAGTTTTTTAAAAACCGGGTATTTTTTGAACCAGCTATTGGATGTAGTTATTGGCCTGTAAGAACAAAGGTTCCAGCATCTTTTAAATCATTAGAAAAAAATTGGCCTAATTCCTTTACCCAACCTGGTCTTCATTTTGGGTATAACTTTTAGCATCCTTATCTTGAAATTAACCGGAAAACTTTCAACATAATAAAACTGCCGGCAGCAGCTTTCCCTGTTCAAGAATAGTTTTTTATAGAACCTTTTATTGCTGCCACTTTCTGTACAGAGAGCACCAACATGCCAGAAAGTTTTAAAGTAAAAGACAACAAGTGGAAAAAGTACTTTATCGGTGAGCCGGGCCTGCATTTAGGATATAAGTTTTAATGATTGCATAGCAATAAATAAATAATTACTACAATGAAAAAGATCGGAATTTACTCCGTGTTATTAATGGTAGCCGCATTTCTTAGTTCATGTGGCATCGGCACTGCCCGTGTTACCAACCACAATCAAAACGCCACTGAGGTACATTTAAGTGAGAACAATTTCAAAGTAATTGATCAGGTAAGCGGAAGTTCGGAGACGTCTTATGTATTGGCAATTGGAGGTATGAACAAAAGGCAATTGTACGAAAATGCGTATTCAATGATGATGAAGAAAGCCAACTTGCTGAATGGTTCCAAAGCCATCATCAACGTGATGACAGAGGAACACTTCAGTGGCTTTGCCCCTTTCTTTGTGAGAAGAACTATAACCGTGAGTGCTCAGGTAGTTGAATTTACTAGGTAAGTTCAAAGAAATGGGCTGTGTATTATTTTAGGAATGACAGTTGGGAGCCCATTAGATACCACTTGACTTGAATGGATTAAAATGCAAAAGATGAAGGCCATTGTTTATACAAAATACGATGGACCGGATGCGCTTCACATGGCGGTAGTTGAAAAGTCTGGCAGCCGGGCTTGCATTTAGGCTGTGGTCGGTGGAGACACCGACCACGGCGTTCTGCCCTGGCTTTCCGAAAGCTTTCGGAACTACCAGCCAGCGACAATTTTAAAAGCACCCCTTACATTTTGGGTATAAATTTGAAATTTAAAATGATTAAATGAAAGCAGTTATTTGCACCAAATACGGCTCACCAGAAGTTTTGCAAATTCAGGAAGTTTCTAAGCCAATAACCAAAGACAATCAAATTCTTGTGAAAATAGTTGCTACTGCGGTCAACTCTGCAGATGTAAGGGTAAGAAGCCTTGATGTTAAGGGATTTCTGAAGGTAGTAATGCGATTGGTTTTAGGTGTTTCAAAACCAAGAAAACCCATTTTAGGAACAGTATTTTCAGGTGTTGTTGAATCTGTTGGAGAAAAAGTTTCCAAATTTAAAGTTGGTGATAAAGTATTCGGTATGACAGGTTATAAATTCGGGACTTACGCAGCATATATTGCAGTTAATCAAAATGGTAATGTAATTGAAATGCCAGAAAATGCAACCTACGAAGAAGCCGCAGCCATCATTTTTGGTGGACAAACAGCTATTTACTTCTTGGATAAAGCAAAAATAGCCGAAAAGTCAAACCCTAAAATCTTGATTATCGGTACAACGGGTTCAGTAGGTTCGGCAGCAATCCAAATAGCAAAATATCACAATGCTGATATCACCGCAGTTTGCAGTTTCGAAGGACAAAAACTTGTTGTTGAATTAGGAGTTAAAAACATTATTCTATACGACAAAGAAGACTTTACCAAACAAACAGAAAAGTTTGATATAATTTTTGATGCCGTTGGTAAATCCAACAGGAAACAATGTGAAAAACTCCTGAACGTAAACGGAGTTTATAAGAGTGTAAGTTCTGTAAATGCTTCGGAAACAATACAACAATTACAGCTATTAAAAATGCTATTTGAAAAAGTAGCATTTAAGGCGGTAATTGACAAGACTTTTCAAATGGACGAAATAATAGAAGCACATAGGTATGTTGAAACAGGAAGAAAAAAAGGTAATGTAGTACTCAGAATTAGCGAATGACAAGAACACCAGCCACTCTACTGTACTAACCCCTATATGACCAGACCTTATTCAGTGTGTGCGACAGCATCAATTAGCGGGCTATTTAGGTATAAAACCACAATCAGTGAATAGATTAAGGGCAAGTATTTTGGAAAAAAGCAAGTAGTAACTTCATTTCTTAACTTAAGTGAACGAGTTATGGTATCTCGCCAATCGACTTTTGCAGCATCATTTAAAATTAAAAAAAAGATATGCAAAAGAAAATTTTATGGTTCGGACTTGTCTTTGTATTGGCAAGCAATGTTCAGTTGAAAGCACAATATGCTAAAACAGACAGTACTTACAAACGGTTTTTCGTTGGTAGCACTATATTTTTATTGGGTAATCTGGCTACAACAAATCCCCCCAACTTCGCTCAACTCAATTTTGGCTATCGGATTACAGGAAAAGATGTAATTACATTAGAACTAAGAACATGGAAATATGCCTGGCCGAATGGCATTCACCCATTTTTTAATAAATCTTACGGAAAGGCGGAAGAAGAATTTCCCGGTTATATTCGTGAATATGGCTTTGCATTTGCTTACCAACGATTTTTGACGAAAGGTTTATATGCCGAACTTAATGTAATGCCTACCTGGCAAACTTTTGTGAACGACGACGGTAAAAAGATTGACAATGGTTTTCAGATTTTCAATACATACCGTGTTGGCTATCACATCAAACTTTTTAAGGACAGATTTTTTATTCAACCATCCATTGCAATTACCCACCGTGCTTATCACACAAAAATGCCTGATGGATTTAAACAGTTAGACGATAAGTGGTCGAAATTTGTTTTCGGAGAACCAGGACTTCATTTTGGATTTAATTTTTAATTAATAATTAATGAACACAAAAAAAGAGCACAAAATGCACTGGAAGACATCAAGGTAAGTTTGAAACTGAAGCTTTGTGATCGGTAATTAACAATGCAAGCTTGCCACGCTATGGGCGAGTTTTTATGTTTCTCTATTTCTATTTAGATTATTTCCACTTATCCATGCCGGGTAAGATAGAAGATATGCTGAAAGGGAAAGTGGTTGTATTTGATATTACCCAAGGATTTCTTTTTGCAACACTCGCCTTAGTGACAATTCCGGCACTGATGATTTTCCTTGCTGTTGCCCTGCCGGCTAAAGTAAATCGCTGGGCAGATATCATTATTGCTTCAGTGTATTTTCCCTATACATTGTTTAATTTGGCAGGAGAGGCTTGGATGCATATGGTATTTGGCGCTGTAGTAGAAGTCGTTCTTCTTTGTCTGATGATCCGTTATGTATGGAAATGGTCTCGTACCCAAGCAGCTAACAGAACAGACAATAGTAACTAATTTTCAAATGAAAAGAATAATGAAAAAACTAATAAAACACTTTACCGAAAAACAAAAGACACTTTTTCTTATCGACAGTATAGGAGCATTTATGACTGCATTTTTTCTATTTTTTATTGTGCGACAATTTAATGAGTATTTTGGAATGCCAAAAAAAGAATTGACTTACCTTTCTGTAATAGCCGTTTTTTTTTGTATTTATTCCGCTGCTTGCTTTTTATTTTTAAAAGGAGGTTTGACACCTTTTATCAGTTTTATTGGTATTGCAAACTTAATATATTGTGTATTGACAATCGGACTACTGATTAAATACTCCCTTTTATTGACAATTATCGGAACAACATATTTTTTGATTGAAATAGTAATTATTTGCGGACTTAGTTATGTCGAACTAAACGTGGTAAGAAGAAATAAAGAAAAATAGAAAACTTGGCAACTAAACGAATGAGAAGAAAACACTGATGGTAACAGCACATTTGTAATAGGCGGGGTTTCGTGCTCAGCAGACAATTTTGTGGTTACAGAAAGTCCAGTTTTCCACATCAGCATTTGTGGTGAAAAGCCTGCCCATCGAAAACCTGCCAACCGTTATGTGCAACCCAGTCGGACACACCCAACTAATATGAATAAAATTCTGACAACAAAATCTGATATAACAAACAGGAAAGCTGCTTTTGTTTTGACACTGCTTGCATTGGCTTTTGTTGTACTGACTTTATCACAAGACTTTTTACGGTCGAACTTAAAAAATTTGGCATTCTATTTTTCCGAGTCATTAATGTTCAGTTCGTTTTAGTGGCTTTTAAAATTGTCGCATTCAATTTAAGCAGCAGTTTTAATTAGCTGCACCACTTTATGCCACTGCTCATTCATTGTAAGTACCCTTAGGTTTAGCATATTTTATGCCTCTTTATTACTCCATCGTTGTCCGGATAGTTTCAATCTTTTTTTGCACTACCGTTCTGTGTGCTTATTCTATAGCACCCGAACCAATGAGGCCGGCTCTTATATTTTTATACTCCTGACAATCCATTCTATAGGCATTTTTGGTATAATAATTTATAAGCAATAGTGCTTCTTTGCTTTCACTA
This sequence comes from Ferruginibacter sp., assembly GCA_041740215.1. Classification (GTDB taxonomy): domain Bacteria; phylum Bacteroidota; class Bacteroidia; order Chitinophagales; family Chitinophagaceae; genus Ferruginibacter. Next base: position 1,395 of record JBGSMI010000155.1, on the reverse strand, counting down.
TTTTTCCTTTTAATATTTTTGATAACCGTCGTTACTTTACTTAGCAGGAGTAGTTCCTTTTGTTTGTCAGTCCATTTTTTACGCTTCATCTTATCGCTAAAAGCAAGGTTTGCAAATGCATGTAAATGTTCGCAAACATGATAGTAATCCAATATTGCGAAATGAATCCGGATGACATCCGCAAAAATGAAATCCGAAATTCAAAATTTCAGCAGCTTTCAGCCGAAGCCGAAATGATTCCAAATTACTTTTCTCCATCAAACGAAGGCGAAGGCATTTTCTGCACTTCGACAGACATTTTATTGTATTTAACCGCCTTCACCAGCATCAGGTTGAACAAAATCATGATTGGCAAGGCTATGCCAATTTGCGGTTTTAGGCGTGTTAAAGACACGATCAGCGACCGATACGGCTACTACGTAAACAAGCTAAAATGACAGTCTTTCTTCATTATTAAACCCGTGTACAAATGCAACAGTTAACCAAGTGTCAAAATCATAAAAATGACACCCCCCCACACCCCCCCACTAAGAACGAAATTTCTGAAGTAAAAGCAGATGTGGCAGGAAAAAATAAAAAGGGAAAACGGAATTTCTGTCATGAAACCACCAAATCATCTTACCAACTTACCGGAAATCGGCTAAAACACAATCCAGTAAATAGTTCCAGAGCAGGTAAGATGGAAAAATTCATCTTACCTGTTCTTACCTGAAATCCATCTTACCTGAAACTAATATAACCTACCTGAATAAAGTATTAATAATCAATTACTTATATATTAAAAGGTAAGAAGGTAACTTAAAAACGCATTTTTTAAACTTCAAAATTTCAGCATCATGGATTCTAAAAGCATTGAAAATCAGGACTTTGAAAAATCTGAGCTATCAGATTTAGTAGAAAGCATATCAATAAACAATCTCCTGGAGGGAAGTACACCTCCACCGGCAACGTTCAAAAAGGCGCCCAGGGAAATCACTATGCTGGATACTAACCGGGAAAAAAACCTGCTTCAATCGGTAAGAAATTATAAGCTCAGATCGGCCATTTTAATAATGATGGATTGTGGCTTAAGAGTCACAGAATGTATCAATCTGACGATGAAAGATTTTGACTTTAAGAAAAGGATTGTGATAGTACGATCATTAAAGAAAAGAGGCGAGAATGATTTTAGAAAAATTCCAATGTCCGGACGCTTGATTGATGCATTTGCAGAATATTTAAAACACGAAAAACAAAAGAAGGAGAATGATTGGCTGTTTCCAAAACCTGGTAATGAAGCATTGCCAATGAACAGGCGGGCATTAAATAAAGTGTGTTCAAGATTACAAAGAAAAAATCCATCCATAGGTCACCTTCATCCCCATGCGTTGCGCCACACATTTGCAACAAAAATGC
>JBGSMI010000054.1:0-12921 GCA_041740215.1 Ferruginibacter sp. | reverse complement strand
TGATTCTAATGTCATCAAAAGCAATATCCGGTACGGTACCATAAGCACCACCACCCGCCAGGCGAATACGGTTAAAGCTGGTAAGGCGGCTATCCTGACCAAATGCTGTAGTAAGATTAGCAGTGCCGATGGCTGGTTCGGCACCACCGGTATAGTTTACCCACATGTATGCCGCTTCTTTACTATTATCACCAGACATTACCAGCTTAATCAGGTAATGATTGGCTCCATACAACGCATTTTCAATAAGTGCATCGCCAAGCCCAACACCAAAATTACCACCTTTGCCTATATATCCATTCTCTGTACCATCATTAAATAAACTGATACCACCCCAATCTATCCCCATCGAATCGATACCATTTCCCTGACCGGAATTACCTTTTTTTGTTCCCTGCATGGAGAACTCAATCCAGTAAACTTTACCGGCTTCATCTGTATATGTTTTACTTAAATCACGAAAGCCACGGGGATCAGAATCCACAAAACGTACCTTACCTGTTGGTGAACCAATAACTGAAGTTAAATCTCCTGCTTCTATATTTATTCCTTTTGATACAGCCCATGGCCCTGAGAAACCGATACCGCCATTGGCACCATCTAAATTGCCGGGAGCGTATTCAAATATTTCTTTTGCCGTTATCTGGGGAACGATCACACCGGTTGCAGTTGTAACACTAAGCGAGGCACTTTCCAACGATTCATTGCCTCCGGCATCTTTTGCTTTAACCGTATAACTATAGGTTGTTGCAGCAGTTAAACCCGTGGCGTTAAAGGAAGTAGTGGCAGTTGAACCAGCCAGCACGCCATTTTTGTAAACATCATAACCTGTTACAGCAATATCATCTGTTGATGCTGTCCACGATAATGTGAAACCAGTGGCAGTAATGGCTGATGATGCTAATCCGGTTGGCGTTGAAGGAGAAACCAAATCAATAATCGCATCTAATGTAGTTAGAGACAGCGGCGCACTTGCAGCCGATACATTTGCATCAGCATCTTTTGCCTTAACTGTAAAACTATATGTAGTAAAGGGAGACAAACCGGTAACATTCATTGAAGCAGTTGCAGATGAACCATAATAAATAGCATCTTTAAATACATCATATCCTGCTACCCCAACATTATCTGTTGATGCTGTCCATGATAAGGTAAAACTATTATCCGTGATGTTTGAAGATGCCAACGCTGTTGGTACTGAAGGTGGCGTAACATCAGATGAAACAAGTGTGTAGTTTGATTTTTCAAAAAATGTGGAGGAAAGTCGAAGCCCATCAAAATTGGCTGAAGCTCCTGCGCCAGGACAACTCCCTGCCAAACGTATTCGTGTAATGGCAGGTGCATTATTGTAATAAGCTGTTACCTGATGAGTGATATCGGATTCATCAGGTACTGTTGTTCCCGAGTAATCTGCCCAAAGGGAAATTTTAATATCGCTTCCCCCTAAAAAATTAATCTTTGCCAGGTAATAGTGCATATCAGTTACTTTTACGAGACCAAGCTGGTTACCGCTAACAGTACCTCCTTGTGTAGCATAACTACTGCCAAAGGCAATAAATTCGTTATCGGCTCTGCCAATGTAAACATGCTCTGAATTACCATTGAATAATGATAAACCGCTGTATTGCTGACCAGCAGTTACTGCGTAGGAAAAGCCCACCCATAAAGTAGTACCAGCAATATTATTGATAGTAGCGTCCAGGATGCGGAACCGTTGTGCATGTTCGCCGCTTAAATCGGTACTACCTCCAAGGGTGTTTCCATCCAGATTGTTAGCATTGATTACAGCGGAACTTGTGGATCCAGTCCAACTGCCTGCAAAACCAAATCCACCGGTCTGCCCAGTAAGGTTACTGCCCGCAGTGTACACAAAGTTTTCATACGCTTTTACCTGCGCTGCGGCATCAAACTGAGGTAACGTAAATAACAGGAGTAAACAATAAAAAAGGTAACGAGTGCGTAATGTTAATTTCATAAAGCTTTGTTTTTAGATAATAAAATTGTTTATAGCTTTCTTGGGAGAGGAGGCAGCATCAAATGGTACAAGGCAATTCGTGAGGACAATGTAGTTACAAAATTATACAGGAATTTAATAGTCAATTGGCAGGGTTTTGGCAACTTTCGATGATAGATTGGCTTGTTTAAAAAACCTGTTTAGTTTTTAGTAATGATTGATTACTTCATATACCACGATATTAAGTATGTAATGATACATTGAAGCATAAAAGTTACTCAGTAAACAGCAAGTCTTCCCCCACCCCTCAACACCCTTAACGCATCCATTATCTTCTCCAAAGTCGTTTTGAAAGTCAGCGTGGCAAGCTTCGGAAAAATTTTTCCTTACTTTATCAATAGCGCACTCATTCGTATCCAGTGCTATCGCCACCCCGGCTATTTTTATGAAAATGGAAAGGCAGTGTGAGTTCGGTGTGTTTGATAATAGCCATGGCTATTGTGCAGCGGCTTCATAGTATTACAGGTAGTCCGGAGACTTGAAAGATTGTTTGGGATATGCTTTACCACCTGTTCCCGGAATTTGCTATTTGTGGCTGAATTGCAAAAAAAAACATTCCTTTAATTTTGACCAGGAATAATTTATGGGATGGAAAATTTGTAGTGCGCATATTTTGAACAGCGGATACTTTCTACTGCAATTGCATACTGTTCGCTATGACACTAAACCTCAATTGGCTTTCAGTTGTAATCGTTTTTGTAAAAAAAAAGGGCTGTAGAAACATTCAATTTAAACTGTTGTACAACTAAAAATATAAAAAAACCTTTTGTAGCACCTGAATTCAGTGCCTTGTAACACCGCACCCCATACAACCTGAAAGGTTGAGAAAAGTTCTGCAAAGGAAAAGGGGAGCTCTACCCTATTGTTTCAAAGTCTTTTTTGATGGGGAGCTCTGCATGAATTTATCGACTGTCTGTTGAAACCAGGTATTTTTCAGCCCCGCTGGTTTTGTCACCGCAAGGAATCAGGAACTACAAGTCGAATTACTGGCTTTATTACTGACCTATCCAACCATCGGCCAATATTTTGCCGGCACGCCAAATAAACTTTTGATATTCTTCGGGTTTTTCCAACGTTGATCTTTGCTTACCCTGTTCCAATAATAAAAACTTATCGGGCTGCTGTGGGGAAAGTTTTATCCGGATACTGTGTGTACAGGGTGATAAGCCATCAATAAAAAACCAATGCATCCTTGAAAAGTAAAAACAATATTTATCAAAGCGGTTAATCATTCTTGGTTTCTCTTCATCTACATACACTGCTATTTCAGCAGAGGATGGCGTAAGCACATCCATGAAACCTATACGTGTACCGGCAAATTTGAAAGCAATTTGCTGCGCTGTATCATTCAGTAAAATGGTATGCGGCATTTGGCTGGCAAATTTTGCTGCCACTTCATCGCCTGTTACTGCGGCCTCCTGTATATCACCTTCTAACATGTACGGCTGAAAATCTTTCATACCGGCTTTTTGCAATGCATCACTAAAGTAGGGTTTTGATTGTACTTTTTTTTGAGGCGAATTGGCAGTGAATATTCTCTGCAGACTGGATGAAATTGTTTTAAAATATAGCTGGTGACCGGTTTCAGGATAAGGATGAACGCCATCACCCGAAAAAAAACTGGAATCACTTGAATGGTAGGCAGGGCCTTTTAAGAAAATGCTTTTGTTACCCAGTAAATCCACAATAGGCAAACCAACATTAATGGAAGGCAGTTGATAATACGTTGCTATTTTTTCCATTGCGGCAACCGAAGCAGGTATTTGTTTATCCTGGTATTGCTTGTAAAACGCTTCGTAAAATGTGTATACAAAACAAATGCTAATACGGCTATCTTTTGCTTTGGTTTTTCTCACTATGCCTTCTATCGCTTTAAGAATGCTACTGCTTGAAGCATCGGCATCATTTACGGCGAACTCAATAAACAGCAGATCTGGCTTATATTTCAGCACTTGTTCATCTAAGCGATACACACCAAGATCGCTGCCCGTGCCGCCAATGCCCGCATTAATTTGTTTCATTTTTGCATTGGGGTTCTGGTGTTGCAACCATGTGAAAGTTTTATCCCGCCAGCCATTGTCTGCCTGGGTAATGCTGCCGCCCAAAAAAGCAATGGTGATGCTATCGCCGTTGTTATGTTTTAGTTTATATTTAAAATTCTTTAAGCCATTGCGAATATTTAATTCCCGCTGGCTAAAGGAAATATGCGTGCTTCCTGCGAACAATAAAACAGCAATTAAAAACTTGTATCTTTTCATTTTTATGAAATCCCCTTTTAATATTTTTCAACGAATATCGCTTTTTTTCCAGTGACTAATTTAAAAGAAATTTAATGGCTCCTATTATTTAAAACGTGTATATGCCTGGTCAATTCTTGTCTTGAACTGCATTTTTAACTTGTTCCCGGATAGCTAAATTCTGCCATTACTCTAATGAATTGCCATCTGCGGTTGCTGTCTCGTTTAGCGTTTCAACAGTGTCTTTTTTCGTTGCGACCAATCACAGCAACATTGCACCTGCCGCAGTTGGTACTTTCGAAATGCCCTTTCCAAAGCCCTTTGCACAAGCGGTGACTAACATTACTTTTTCTTTTAAATTCAAACTCATGTGTGTTAAACAATCAGGAAGAATGAATACCATTTGTTGTGGAACACGCCTGATGTCGATCTTTTATCTAAAGTACTGAAATTATTTTCAGCAACGTTCACTACGGGTACATTGGGAGCAATGCAAAGCCTATATCAGATTTGCAATATTCCCGGTGTATTGGTCGGTTCCTTATTCTTAAGCAACAGGCTTTTAAATTCTGGCTATAATGTAATCCATCCTTCCGGGTACGTGATTCATGGAGCAGCCTATTACCAGGCTTACAGCCGGTTCCCCCGCTATAGGATACAGTCCATTACACCTGCCGAATTGCTCAACGGAATAGTCTATGGCCCTGATGGCAGTTGAAGCATCAACAGAATCGTCGTGCAAGGCTTTTAACTTTTTAGAACCTGCCTCGCTTATTCCAGCACCAGCAGTTTAGCTTCTTCTCCTACAATGCAGGTCGAAGCCGAAAAGCCAATACAAGTAACGACACCGATGATTACTAAATAATAAATGGGAGTTCGCATTTGCAAGTCAGGATAATATCGTCTTGTACACTAAATGCTTACTTAATGTGCTAAATAACCTGTTATTATGTATCTTCCCATTCAGTTCACCTTCTAATGATGCTATTCTGATGACTCAGCAATCAAATAAAAATGCACTATACCAAAAACTTCCACCAGCGCAAGGCAGTTCATTTGTTGTAAATCGCTACACTTCACCTTACTTTGAAACAGCCTGGCATTTTCACGAGGAGTATGAATTGATATATTGTGAAGCATGTTTTGGGAAAAGGTTTATTGGTAATAGCTTTGCAGAATTCTATCAGGGAGACATGATTTTTATAGGCAAAAACGTTCCGCACACTTTTATAGCTGATCAATCATTTTATCAACCTGAGGCTGTTACAAAACCAAGTTCCATAGTAATACAATTTCTTGAAAATTTCTTAGGCAGTCATTTTTTTTACTGCCCCGAAATGACCGGGATGCGGCAGATACTTTCGCTCTCAATGAATGGCCTGATGATCACGGGTGAAACCAACAATAAAATAAAAGAAATATTGTTAAACATGCTGCATTCAGGAACTACCAGCAAGCTTAATCAACTGATTGAAATATTTGGGGTACTGGCTGCTTCCAGCGAGCTACAGCCACTTTCAGTAAATACCATTAGCGGCATCAATGTGGGCGACAGTCTGAAAATGAACAAAGTTTTGGAATATGCGGTAGGCAACTACAAAGAAAATATTACCATTCGTGAGGCCGCCGCATTGATGAACCTTTCTGAGTCTGCATTTTGCAGGTATTTTAAATCAAGAACTCAAAAGTCTTTCCTTGGTTTTGTGATTGAAGTAAGGTTGAATGAAGCCTGCAAATTATTAAAAGAAACAGACCAGTCTATTTTGAACATTTGTTATGAAACAGGCTTTAAAAACCTGTCTAACTTTAACCGGCTTTTTAAGAAGCAGCATAGCAAAAGCCCGCTGGAATACCGAAGGCAAATGCTGGCCTGATTTGCTTCAACTGTTGACTGCGAAGGCTCCAGTTGAACGGCCCGGTATAATTTGTTACACGCTTTTGCCAAAAAGAATAAAGGGCTAATGGTAAGTGCTATCAAAAAAAATGATGCAAGGACAAGGAAAAGTATTTTAGAACGATTATGAAGTAAACATCAATCGATAAAAAATGAAAAATTGAAAGATTAAATGATACTATAATTATTTTTTAGCAAATGTTTTTCTATAATCTAGTGGACTTTGCCTTGTTATCTGTTTAAAATAACGGTTAAAATTGGAAAAATTATTAAAGCCGCTTTCCGTGCAAATTTTACTGACTGTTAATTTATTTTCAATCAATAATTTACAGGCATGACCAATACGGATTTCGATCAAAAACTGAGAGAACGTTTTTTTTGTTTGCGATTTAAAATAACGGCAAAAAGAGTTTACACTCAGGCAGGCAGTGGAAGCTATCTCTTCCAATGAAATTTTATCTTTAAAATTATTCATTGTGTAACTATAAATATCATTGAGGCGCTCTGTTTCAGACTGGTTGTAGCTGGAATGGAATGTAGCCGATGATAGCAAAGTTAATTGTTGAGAATTAGCAATAATATCTAAAATTTGCAGCAGTAGGGCAATCCGCATAGCACCACTAACAGTTATGATGCTTTCTAAGTAAGGTTTAATTTTTTCAATAGTTGCTGCATCAATCAGTATACCTCTTTGCGCTTTATTTAAGAGCGTTTTAATGCCTCCATTTTCCGGAAGTTCCAGAAAATCCTCTCCCCAAAAATGTTGCATAAAATGAGCTACATTGGCTTCTGCAAAAAGTCCGGGTATATCCTTAAAATAATTGTCATCACATCGCCAATAGTGGGGTAAGTTGGAGCCAATTAGCAATATATCACCTTTGCTAAAACGGCTGATATTATCGCCAATAAACTGAGTACCCTCACCTTTCACAATATAAATCAATTCAATTTCTGCATGATAATGCCATCTATTAAAGAAATATGGCACAACATCATTTCTAATGCTAAAAGATAAATTGGGGCCTTTAGGCACTAATAGCAACTGTGGTCTCATTGGCTTGTAAGTTCTGATTATTTAATAATTAATTATTTTATTGCGTTATACAAAAAACGGCGATCTAAATGCTTGTTTAAAAAACTTTAACGGGTAAGTAAACCGTTCAAAGTATTTAATGAAGCGCACTATAATGTTACCTTGGCTGGCGACGTTAAATAAAAGAACTGCTCCCTGCCAGCCAAATTAGCAGTGAGCTTTTAGCGTCATTATTTTTGAGATGCGACGCAGCATCTGCAAAAGATAGGTTTGAGATATATGCATCGCCGGGCAAGCATCTTGCCAGTGTGCGATAGCCGGCAATTCTGCGAACCAGCGCCGGTCTGGCACGTCCGTTTGTGAAAGAAGTTGCAGCCGTTAAGGCTGCACCATTGGAGTCACCAATGAAGACAATATCTTTTTGTTGGAGTAACATATGCAAGTCAGAATAATATCGTTTCGGCAATTAAATTCCCTTTTTTAGGCAAATTAGTGTTCTATTTTGAAGCTCACTACATCATTTCAACTTTTAATGATACTATTTTGATAAGTCAGAAAATAAACAAAACACCCTGTTTCAAAGCCCCACACAAGTACCTTACATTCGGTATGACGTAAACCGCATTTTAGATAGCAACGTATTAATCAACTGCATTTCAGCAGTAGTTCTTTACACCGCATTTTTCCAATATTGTCTTAAAGCTCCGTCTATTTACAGCCAACCTTATTGCGTTTATTAGGGCAAACTTGCACTCGTAATGGTGATTGGCTGATCATTGGCAATACCCATTTACCTTTCACGAGCTCATTTGAGTGATGTTTTTTATCTTCTACTTTTAGAAGTAAGCTGGTAGAAGAAAACCCCTAAAATCTATTCAATTTTTTTTACCAGGCTTGAGCAACTTAGAACGAATCTTTCAACGAGGATAAAATACTTTACGATTGCTATAACGATTGGCCAAGGTTTACCCGAACATTCATGAGTGTAATAAATACAATAACTAAAACATTCCATTACGTTACGTTAATTTTCTTTTACGTAGTGGCAGGTACAACGAGATACAAGGATTGCTGACTTCATCTGCCTGAGTTAATACCAGGACGTTATTTGGAAAAACTGAAAGTAACCTGCATGACAATTGTTGGGAGTAGTCACTGACAACGGTAGTAGTTTATCAGGTTTTAAAAGGATTGGATCAGGCTCAAAAGTTTAAAACTAAAAATTGCAAAGGCTGGCAGTTAAAATCCATTAGTCTTTTTAATATTTATTTTTTGTTTTACCAACCTTCCACCGCAACCCCTTTTAACAATAACTTGTAAGGTTTGAAAATTAATATACTAACAAAGTGACAGAGGGATAAGATAAACTTTTGATCGTTTTCTTGTCCACTCTTTTCTGGTGCATGGAAAGCCCTGTTTCCTCACGTACAGAGTACGTCACGTGTACCTAAAAAACACTTCGCGTTTTTTTTGAAAGCCACATACATCATAGGATCGCTATCAGATGCTATAAAGTTGGTAACATTATAAATTCTTCTTACACTCATTAAATAAAATCTAGCCGGTCGATTAATGCATTCAATTTTAATGATCCGAATTTTATAGTGTAATTATATTGAGATGCAGGACCTGAGTGTTGCACCTGATGATATAAATTAATCTTTTGAATTTATTCAAAGCCTCCAAATACTACCTGAGCCTCCTATTCTGTTTCCCATCTTTACATCCGCACTAAGGGTGTTATTTAATCACGGTGTTGCTTATTTTGTACTTGAACTATACATTACCCTTTTTGACTTAAGATATAAAAAACCTGCTGGTTTCAGATAACAAAATTATTTATAGTCCTTACAAAATCTTTACTGAGTAGTAAACAGATAAAGAAACTGAAATAATCTGCTTCCGTGGTCGGTTTGTTTCTTCACAGCAATGTCTCTCAACGAGCTTAAGCAGAGGCGAGGACGTTGCGTGTAACAAGAATAAGGGATGCCTTTTTGAAATCTGCTTCTTATATTCAACCCCAGGCGCAGGGCTCAAGCCCTGTGTCTCTATGTAACTACGCTTTGCATTTTATATTCCTACATTTTGTCTCCGTGATTGAAGTTCTCATCACATAGCCTGAATAAAGATTTCAAATAAATTAAATTTTAAGTCCACGACAGTTCCTATATATTTAGCCTCATGAAATTCGGAGGTCGTATTTGTTGAGGATATTGGCTACGGAAGCAAGATTTGCAAACTCTTATACCGTCACCTGTATGCCTCAAAAAAGATCACCTAACCCGGCACGCCGCTGTTGTGTCTCTGACCAACAGCCGAAGCGTCAATAAAAAAAGAAAGTTGTGTTTAATAGTACAATGTGCATATTGATTTGCAAACCGAGCGGTACAAAAGCCGATATTTTACCGAACACGGAGGCAAAATATTACCAACTCTTATACCGTCACCTGTATGCCTCAAAAAAGATCACCTATCCCGGCACGCCGCTGTTGTGTCTCTGACCAACAGCCGAAGCTTTACTCAAAAAAGAACGTTGTGTTTAATAGTACAATGTGCCAATTGATTTGCAAACCGAGCGGTACAAAAGCCGATATTTTACCTACATAGCCGATTCTTATGTATGATTTGACCTCGGAGAAAATTTCATCTGTAAGAATACATTTCCTCATACTTAGTTGAAAAATAAGTATAGTAAATATTTCTCTATACCTTGTTTACATATGGGTATTTAATAAAAACAGATATAGGCTTTTTCATCACTTTAAGCGGATTTTTGCAGCGGCAGCAACCCGCAGGCGATCGACCAATCTAGTGTTAAGTTAAGCGTAAATGGAAATGTGCAATGATCAATATTTCACTAGTCACAGTAGCCCATCCGATAGCTTTCGGATCACAAATTGAACTGTTATTTTTATTCTTTACACAACGCTGGTTATTTTTTTTGGGGGGCTTCAAATCGCTAGCTAATGAGCAATTGAGGTTGAAAAAAGTTGTTGCCCCCGATAATCGATAATTTGTAAATGCATGGTGTCGTGCATTAACTGAACCGCCATAAAACCAGGATCGGAAGCAGCAAAACGGGTATATTTTTCATTGGATTGAAGTGGCCTTACTGCACTACCTGCGCCACTTACAAAATAGTGCGTAGGGCCGTCCGGCTTTTGATACTGTAAGTCGTGTTCATGTCCTGAAAAATAGGCATTCACCTGGTATTTTGTAATGAGCGGCAAGAAACTATTTCTAACATGCGGTGTCTGTATCTTTCTGGCACCTGTAGTAAAAAGCGGATGATGCCCGATCACAATTTTCCAGTTGGCATTGCTTGAAGATAAAATCTGCTGCAACCATTTCATTTGAGCCAAAGTGTCCTGATTGGCAAGATCGCCGTGACTTTTTGGATTTAATGTTGGGTCAAAAGGATTGGTATCAATAAATACAAATAATGCTTTCTGCAGAGAACCGGGAATCAGTTTTTCAAAACTATAATACCGCTCTTTGGTCGCCCAGCGTTGATTGATTTTACCATAATCCAGTTGCGCCTGGATACTGCCCCCATAGTCGTGATTACCAAAAACCGAGTACCAGGGAATATTTAAACTTTTAAAACTATACACATCTTCAAAAGATTCACGCCAGCCTGCATCATCAGTACTGCTAACGCCTGAAGGATAAAAATTATCGCCCATACTGAGTACAAAATCTACTGGCGTTTTATTCGCCTCTTTGCGCATTTGATTGGCAACTCTTTTCTGAAAAAACGATCCTGATCTCCCCCAATCGCCCAATAACAAAAAATTAATGCTGTTCTCACTCCTCAAACTTAATCGCCCAATCTTTTCCGCATCGTCCGTAAGATGCGGAGGCTGGCTGCAACTGCAAACCAGAGCGAAGCAACAACTCAGCCGAATAATTCCTTTGAGGTAATTTTTCATAAATTATTCATTTATTCATTCATTTATGGAATCAATCCTTTTGCACTGGTCTTCGTCAAAATTCTGGCAACCGGTCACTGGTTAAAAGAGCACCACACGCTTTCTGCCAATATTGTTTTTAAAATTACTTTTCCTATTGACCGGTCAATACTTTGCGAATGATGGCTGCTTGCCGCAGGTTGCTCTTCGTTGCAATTGCCGCAGAAAATCATCTGCAATTTCTTCTCAAACTTTGACATAGATTGTAGTTCATTGGCTACCTGCAAAAGGTTAAAGTCCGGCACCTGGCAACCTGCATCCACCTGTTCATAAATCCGTATTGATTTTTTTCAGGTAAAACGCAACTTGATAAGATATATAATTTCATCTCAATAGAGATGATTCCAACCCTTGAAAAATTCCGTAAACACTTAATTTCATTCTTAAATTATGCTACCATACTTTGAATGTAATAATTAAAATTAGCGATACCCCTCTCAATTCGGGCCTCATAGGTTAAGCCGTCTCGCAAAATCACAATGACCAGGCCATAGCAGCAACGCAAGTAACAATAACCAGTTCCCTAAATCGGTCCGCTTGCAGGAATTATCTCTTTTGGTGTGTATTGTGACAATGCCAGAGGTATTAAAAAATCTGATCACCTTACCTTTTCCACTTCGTGAGTATAGCTGGTTACAATTTAAGTGTTTGTATTTTTTACTCCCATTTTAATATCCAGTACACCTTTCCAAAAGTACGCCATCGTTAAGTCTCTTTAATGAAAAAACTGAGGGTTAAATATTGGCGGCTTTAGCACAAATGAAGATATCATTTACCGTGCCACTTACGGGAGACTGCTTACCCACAAAATACTACAAAAATTGATAGAAACCTTCACCAGCAGCGTGTTCCGGTAGAACATGGAATTGTTTAACGAAATAAGAATATTCGATGGAACTACAGATACAGGTATAAAGAGGATTTAGACTTTCTTAACCTCACTCCAGTGAGAAGAAACAAGGTCTTCAATCATGGAACAGGGAATTTAGAAAACATATACAAAACAGCCAAAAAATCTCCATACCCGTTATCGGTATTTACCAGACTGACAATTAAAAGGCCGGGGTACATAAAGCCAACCGCTTAACGAACAACACCTAATTGCAAGGTGCAGCCGTTAAGGATAGAAGTATCAGCACCTTTCATTTGCAGGGCTATGCTGAAGGCTACCAAACCGCAGAAATGATGGATGCCACATTGAAGGATACTGTAAGCAGCAGCAACCGGTTCATGAAATGCCGCTTTGCAAATGATTTTCTCAAAGCTTTGGGCACACACCATATCGCATTACAAAGACATGTTGAGCGACTTGCAATTAATTGATAAAAAACTCATCACTAACTCTTATGCGGTTGATATTTGAATCCCAAGGCCTGCCTACAAAACGAACGTCGTAAATAGCTACCATATTCCCTCCCCCGTGAATAATTTTGGGAAGTTTATTAAATGATCTTACAACAAACAGTGTTAGAAGAAAAGGGTGCATTTAAAATTGTCGGAAGGGTTGCCAACCTTGTGCAGGTTCTTTTCTGCTAAAGACACTTTTAAAAAAAAACTTCTATTGAGCTGCGACAATTTTAAATACGCCCATATTAGAAGAAAAGGCTGATATTAGCCGGCTATTGTATATCTTACATCACTAAATTTTACCCTGTAAAAAAACAAGAACTATGAAAATAAGTTTAACTACTATCGTTGTTGCCTTTGTCGTACTGGCTGCCGCTTCCTGTAAAAAAATGACAATCCCCAAACAGCTCCATCCTCAAAAGTTA
>JBGSMI010000038.1:0-2951 GCA_041740215.1 Ferruginibacter sp. | reverse complement strand
TTTCTTCCAGGCCCCCCTGTCCCCCGAAAGGGGGTTCTTTGGTCTCTGGTAATATAAATGGCTTGCTTATTTCTTCCATAGTTATACTTTTTAGATAGCTTTAGAATTCTAAAATTTGGATGTTTTGATTCAAGGTAAAATTCCTTATTTCGGGTTAGTAAGTTTCTATACTCGCTTTAATAAAAGCTGAAAATTGGTATGTTTTTGAACCGAGCGTGGCAACGATGCCGCCATGAAAAACCGATGCTTGTAATAAAAAAATTAATAAACAACAAAATGAGCAGCAGTAACAACCAATAAATACTGACATATCCTAAGTTCACCCTTCGGGAGACGGGGGGCTTTTAACTCATCCAATTCACCCCTGCATCCGCATTCCATTTGGTGGTACTCTTTTTTAATTTTGTCCAAAATTCAATAGAACTTTTACCCGTGATATCGCCTACACCAAATTTACTTTCATTCCATCCGCCAAAAGAGAAAGGCTCTCTTGGAACCGGTACACCCACGTTTACACCAATCATTCCGGCACTTGCTTTATCCATGATGTACCTTGCCATGGCGCCATTTTGCGTAAACACGCTGGCCGCATTTCCATACGGATTGGCATTTTCAATAGCAAGGGCTTCCTCTACCGTATTGGTGCGCATGATAGCAATGACAGGACCAAAAATCTCCTCCGTTGCTACCGACATCTGTGGGGTAACATAATCAATTACTGTTGGACCAACATAGGTTCCATTTTCTTTTCCAATCACTTTCGCATTTCTTCCATCCACCAATATTTTAGCACCTTGCTGCTCCGCTTCGTTGATGTACTGTTCAATTCTTTCCTGCGATGCTTTGTTGATTACGGCACCGAGATTTTCGCCGGCCACCATCTTTCTTGCTTCGGCACAAATTTTTTCTATGATGCTGTCTACATTTCCCACACCAATCATTGCACTTGCTGCCATGCATCGCTGCCCGGCGCATCCACTCATAGAGGCGGCAACATTTTGTGCGGTCATATCCGGCAGTGCATCCGGTAAAACCACTAAGTGATTTTTGGCACCTCCCAAGGCAAGGCAACGTTTAAGACTGGCCGTTGCACGCTGGTAAACCAGCTTTGCCACTTTGGTAGAACCCACAAACGAAACGGCTTCAATACCCGGATGATCACAAATAGCATTTACGATGGCTGCATCTCCGTGAACGATGTTGAAAACACCATCCGGCAAGCCGGCTTCTTTTAATAACGCTGCCAGTCTTCCGCAGCTTAACGGCACTTTCTCCGACGGTTTCAATATCATACAATTACCTAGCGCAATTGCATTGGGTATCGTCCAGTTGGGCACCATGCTGGGAAAATTAAAGGGAACGATCGAAGCAACTACTCCCAATGCCACATGCTCTGTCCGGCACTCTACACCACGGCTTACTTCCAATATTTCGCCTGTTATCAACTGCGGCAGGGAGCAGGCAAACTCGGTAAGCTCAATACTTTTTTCTATCTCTGCAACCGCCTCTCCGTAAGTTTTTCCATTTTCTTCACTGCACAATTCAGCCAGTTCTTTCAACTGTTTTTCCAACAAATATTTATACCGGAAAAACACCTGTACCCTTTCTTTAATGGGCGTTTTGCTCCAGGCAGGGAAAGCATTTTTTGCAGCAGCTACTGCCGCATCCAGGTCTTTAGTGACCGACATTGGCACGGTTGATAGTAGCGTTCCATCTAAAGGAGAAATGACATCCATTGCTTTTTGTGATGCCGCATTCACAAATTCGCCGTTGATAAAATTTTGCACAGGCTGGTACTTCATACTCAATTTTTAATTTGTCAAAAATTAATGAAATAAATTGAAACGGGAGAGAGAATTTTTAGTGAAGGAATATTGACAGCGATGTAAACTAAACTTAATTGAAACGATTTCCGGTCAACATAAAGACAAGGCGTTCCGGTAAATGTTAACAAGGGCAGAATGAAATTTTTCGAAAAACAACGACGCATAGACGCCTGTCAGTTTAGTCTAATTTTTACAACCTTTGAGCTTTATTACCGTCAAATCAAAAACAAGACTGGCTGCCAATTCAATTTCTGGAAATAAAAAAAGGGTGGCAGGATTTACAATACCGTGCCACCCTTCAATAGGTTTTATTCTGATTGATTCTTTACTTCCCCTTTAAAATTTTGTTGGTAATTACCTGCCCATCCTCAAACCTTGTAACAATTGTGTAAATTCCTTTCGGCAAACCGGTTAAATCCAATTTAACTTGTGTTTTACCACTGGAAATACCCGTTTGATTGGACCTGACTTTTGTTCCGGAAAAGTTGTAAACTGAAATCATTACCTGATTACTTCTATTTTTCGATTTTATATCCAGGTATGCAATATTCGACACGGGATTAGGGAATACCGTAAGCTCATTATTTGGTTGAAAAATTGTATAGGTTTTTATGTCTGTTTCTGTAAGCGAAAATGCTGGCTCTTCTCCAGATATGGCATTTTTTACAATTACCACCAATGTATCCTTTGCTTCACTTCCAGAGTTATCTTTTACAGTTAACTGATATTGATAGCTACCCAATGCAAGCTTTGTCAGAGATGTGGTCGGAGCACCCGGAACAAGTATCAATCCGTTTTCCGGACCGGAAATTTTCTGCCAGTTATAACTTTTAATAGTGCCATCAATATCTGTTCCACTACCGGTAAGTATCAATGAGTTTGGTTCAGTGGTGGTAGCCTGTGTTGCTCCAGCCCGTGCTGCCGGCTGGTTATTAATTCTAAAGAGGGATGAAGTTGGAATTGCCTTCTTTGCAATACCCGTTCCGGCATAACTAACGATAAATACACCGTTGATATTAGTGTGGCAGTTTAAATTGATCAGAATTCTTCCTAACTTTTTCAATATTGCCCGCTCCAATCATTGCGCATGCTGTAATGCAACGCTGGCCTGTACATCCACTCATA